>CAYIHM010000025.1:0-8045 GCA_964363265.1 uncultured Candidatus Saccharibacteria bacterium | reverse complement strand
CAAATATGAACCTTGAAATAACGGCAGGAGACATACTATGTCCGACTCGGGAGAACGCTCGTGAAGGCACTAAATGAAAATGTGCGCGCGGGCATTTCGCTCGCGTTGTTTGCTGTAATCTTGATTCTCGTCGCGCTTGGGAATTTCCACGCGCCCGCGGGAAGCATTATGGAAAATCCGATCACGGATCCCGAGGATCCGTATCGCGCAATGGATGCCAAAGCCCGCGCACTTTTTGACGGCACGGACCCTGTACGGATCACGCTTGCATTTCCGAAAGGTATCGCGGATGCCGATGGTCTTGCAAACATTCGTGCGCATCACGAATATTATGAACGGATGTTTGCGGGCTCCGCTGTGTATTCGCTTGCGAATATGCCGCATTATCACCTCACGGAAGAGGAGCTTCGGACACCGAAGTACACCGACGGCGCCGATGTTGTTTTTGCGCCAAACGGTGTGTTCAACATCACGCGCTGGAAGGAACGCGTGTCTGCTGATGGTGGCGTTTTCGGCAAGCTCATCGCCCGCGACTTTTCGCTTGTTTCGTTCTTCATCTTTCCGCCCGTCGGGCAGGAGGAGATGGAAACATTCAGGCAGGTCGTAGCGGCATTGGAGAGCAAGCCGTGTTCCGCGTCGTGTATTTTTTTCAAGTCCGATATTTATCCGCGTGATCCCGATGTCGGGGTTGCCGGATGGGTCGTCGGGCGCGGAATAATTAACGGCGGCCTGCATTACGAGATCCTCAAGCTCGTGTCGCTGGGAATTCTCCTCGCGTGGTTCGCGTTTTATTTTTACACGCGCTCCGCGCGGCAGGCGCTTCTTGCGTCTGTGGCGGTTGTGGGCGTCAGCGTATTTGCGGCGCGCGGGTCTATCGGACTTCTGCACTTGATGGGTTTCGGCATCAAGGAGAGCATTTTTATGCTTCTTGCGTATGCCGCCGCCATCGTACAGAGCACGTCCTTTTCACTGCGGTTTTTCGCGGCGTACAATTCAGTGCGCCGCGAGTATCCGATGTTGCCGCAAGGTGAAGTATGGCGAAGAGCGCGCGAGCGCGTTGCGCGTTCAATGCTTTTCATTACCGTTCTCGCCGTTGCGGGCTTCGGGTCGCTCTACACATTCAGCGTCTCAAGCATACGGGAGATGGGCATAGTTGCCGCTATCGGCGCTGTGAACGCTTTCGTGCTTGCCGTGTTGATTGTGCCGGCGCTTCATCGCATAACCGGCGGAGAATCTGCCGGTGAAAGTGGTGTTGCCAGCCGTTTTGAGCGACTGTGCGGGATGATGGCAATGCGAGCGGTTCGCTTTGCTGTTCTCGTGCCGATACGATTCCGCCTTGTTGTGTTCGGCGGCGGTATGATGGCCGCGGCGGGCGTTGCGCTTTGCGTCGCTCTTTTTGGCGGACTTGCGATTGGGACGAAACCGCTTGAACTTACACGCGGAACGATCGTGGAGCGTACGGCAGATGCGCTAAACAAAGAAGGCGCTTCCGGATTTGACGCGATGCAATTTTTCGTCATACCGGCGCGCAAACGAGAGGCCGATACGCAAGCACTTCACGACTATGTGTTTGTTGTTGACGCGTGGGCGTTTGCGCGCGATGTGCAGACGGCGCGCGATGTGCGCGAAGTCGGCAGTGTGCTTCATTCGGTCGCGGAAGTGTCGCTAAATGGATATGGCCGTGGCTTTCCCACGGAAGAGAGACAGCTTTCAAGCATTATGTCATCCGACATAGGCTCGCTGGATGCTTCTGTGCGCAACGAGATGTACAACGAAAACGGATTTCGGCTTTCGGTGTTCACTCCCGCGGATAGCAGTCGCGGATTTGAACGGCTCGTCAGCGGCGTACTTGAGATTGCGCAAAAGCACACGGAGATCCGCGTTCTGCCGTTCGGCCCGCTCAGCCAATACCCGTGGGTGGACAACTATATCATCCTCGGGAAACCGTTGAATGTGGCGGTCAGTCAGGCTGTCGTGATCGCGCTGTACATTCTGTGGCTCTACGCGCAGTTTGGAAGCACGATGCGGAGGCGGTATGGCGTTGGTCGGACGGTATCGTTCGCATCGCGCGGAGGCGTAGTGATGTCGGTGCCGCTTTTTTTCGCGAGCGCCGCCATCATTCTTCTGATGGAAGCGACTGGCATACCGCTTGATATTGCGACCGCCTGCATAGGCGCGCTTGCTATCAACGCGGCGGGTGACTTCTCGGTATATATGACGGAGGCATATTACCGACATATAGCCCGTGGAGTTTCGCACGAAGAAGCGCTTATGCGCGCGGCAAAAGAGGATGGAGGAGAAGTTGTCGGTGACGCGCTTCTAAATGTCATCAACTTCTTACCGCTCCTGCTTTCCGTGTTTCCGCCAATTGTGCGGTTGGGCGGTGTGATGATAGCGATGCTTTTCATCGCTGTCGTGGGCGCGTTGGTTGTAATGCCGGCGCTCCTGCACCTCACGAGTCCAAAGGCCCGCTGATGTTCCTTGCTTTATTTGACCCGCCGGCTTAATCGCCCGCGGGTCTTCTTTTTTAACGAAAATCGTGGTACGATACAAACAAATGGCGAAAGATTACTACAAAATTCTTGGCGTGGAGAAAAAGGCGAGCAAGGACGATATTAAAAAAGCGTTCAGAAAACTCGCGCATCAATATCATCCCGACAAAAAGGGTGGCAACGAGCAAAAGTTTAAGGAGGCGAGCGAAGCATACCAAATACTTTCTGACGACCGCAAACGCGCGGAATACGACTCATACGGGCAGGCGTTCTCGGGCGGCGGACATAGCCACGGCTTTGGCGGCGCGCAGGGATTTGGCGGTTTCAATGCGCAGGATTTTCAGGGAATGGAATTTGACCTCGGAGACATTTTTGGCGACTTTTTCGGCGGGCGCGGGACCGGCACGCAGGCGCGCCGCGGCCGCGACATATCGGTAGATTTGCAAATTCCATTTGAAGAAGCTATGTTTGGAACGGAAAGAAAGATACTCATCACGAAAGTATCACAGTGTGAAAAGTGCAAAGGTTCGGGAGCAAAAGAGGGTTCTAAAATGAAAACCTGCGCTCAGTGCAACGGGCAGGGGAAATTTCACGAAACGAGAAAATCATTTTTGGGAACTTTCACAACGGTGCGCGAGTGTGATATATGCGGCGGTGCAGGTAAAATGCCGGAAGAAAAGTGCGGTGGATGTTCCGGCCTTGGCGTTGTGCGCGGAGAAAGTGAGATGACTATAAGAATTCCGTCGGGCATTCAGAATGGAGAAGTTATTCGTTTATCCGGGAAAGGGGAGGCAGTGGCGCGCGGTGTCGCCGGCGATTTGTATATAAAGATACATATATTGCCGCACAAAATATTCAAGCGTGATGGAGCGGATTTGCGTATGGACTTGGATATAAAACTCTCCGACGCGCTTTTGGGCGCTGAGTATGCTATTGATACGCTTGACGGCGCAATCAAGCTCAAAATACCGGAGGGCGTCGCGATAGACGAAACATTGCGCGTGAAGGGCAGGGGCATCCCCACCGGCCCGCGCACGCGCGGCGACATCCTTGTCCGCCTCAACATCAAAATGCCCCAAAAGCTTTCCAAAAAGGCGCGCGAAAAAGTGGAGGCGCTGAAGCAGGAGGGGGTATAAACACATCTTCATAATTCCATTCCGCCATCGCAGATGGAATGGAGATGGAATGGAAAGAAAGTGCGTATCCATAAATTGCATGGTAAACTAAAGAAGTATCATCTATTTTCCGCGAATTTTTCTTACAGGATTATCGTGAGAAAAGAAAAGAAAAAAATATACTGCATTGATGCGTGGCAACACACACTATATGAATAATACATTAAGCGGGACAGACGCTATTTTTGCAAAACAAGAGAAAAATACAAGAAAGTTTTCCTTCCGGAAAGAGACATTATATTTTTTCCCGCTCGTTTTCCAGACGCTCATTTGGATCCCAACTCGGTTCGTCTTCAAGTTCTTTTTGCATTTTAAGATAAAGGGCGTTGAGAATCTTCACGGCATTAAAAAACCGGTGATTTTTGCTGTGAACCACTCAAGCGAATGGGATCCGGTGCTTGTGCCTGCCGCGTTGCCATTTTTGTCACGCTTGATGCCCGTATTTTATACATCACGCGAACGCGGTTTTTACAATAAGAACGGCATCCAGTCACTTTTATATGGTGGCCTATTTTTTAAGATATGGGGAGCGTATCCTGTGAAAGTGGGGATGAAAAATTACGAGCGCTCATTGCGCCAGCATATTGATATACTTGAAAGCGGGGCAGGTAGCATTTGCTTTTTTCCAGAAGGCGCAAAAACAAGAGATGGCAATTTACTTCCTGCAAAAGGAGGAATCTCATATTTAGCACATCGTACCAAGGCAACCATTGTGCCAGTTGCCATTCATGGACATTTTGGAATGCGGAAAACTGACTTTTTTCTACGCAAAAAAAAGGTGACGGTAACATTTGGCGAGGCTATCCCGCCTCAAGATCTTTTTGAAGAACGCTACTACAGTCCGCACGATCACAAAGAAATCGCACAGAAGGTGATGCAAAAAATACAGCGTTTCTTATAATTTTATTATGGCAAGATCGCAAAAATACAAAATAGACTTTGCATTTCTTGTACACCCGCGTGATATACGGGATGTGCGGAACAGATATCCAATCACTCGTTTTATCCCGGAAGCAATAGTTAAAATACTTCTGCCGTTTGTTGGGCCGCTTAATGTAGGTTCAATCAAGGGACCGATATCGTTAAAGACTGGAATGGTGGTGTATGGAGCGGTGATAAGCGTGCCGCTTTTTGCGGAACAGATGTTGTGCGATCGTGAGAGGGCGTCTAGTGTTGTGAAAAGAGCGATTCGTTTTGCAGAAGGGTGCGGCGCCCGCTATGTCGGACTCGGCTCACTCACTTCCCCTATCGTGAATGGTGGTACGCTTGTTGCAGGTGGTGCCGGTACATATATAACAAATGGAAATGCGTTGACTACGGCAATTACAATAATGGGCATCCGGAATGCAGCAGCGGTTCGTTCCATTAAGCTCCATAATGCTGTTATTGCGATTGTAGGCGCGACAGGGTCAATCGGTTCTGCGGTTGCACAAATTCTTTCCGTCGAAGACCATCCGCAACAGCTCATACTTGTCGGAAGGACAGAAAGTAATTTAGTTGCTCTCTTGGAAAAGATGGGGAACCAGCCAACCGTGCAGATGGCCACGGACCTTTCTTTGTTGATAGAAGCAGATATCGTCGTTGTCGCCACAAGTGCGAGCAGTGCCATCATATCTTCAGAGATGCTTAAACGAAACGCAATTGTGTATGATATTACCCAGCCGCAGAATGTTTCGCCTGATGTGCAAGAGAAGAGGCCGGATGTATTGATCGTTGACGGCGGTATCGTCAAATTGCCTGATGATGTTTCCGTACGCGTGCAAATGGGATTGCCGCAGGGAACAACATTTGCGTGTCTTGCCGAAACAATGCTTATTGCCGCCGAGGACCACGGAAAAGATTTTTCTATCGGCAATGTCCAGCTTGATCAAGTCGCTTATGTTTCAAATCTGGCTGAAAAATATAAATTTGAAAGCGCTCCACTTTATAGTTGGGGGGAATTAGTATAAAATTAATCAATGAGCCCCATTTCCTTTTTTGCAGGCGTCGGTTTTGAAAATATTCTTCTCCTTTCCGCCGGTATCACCAATCTTGTATTTTCCGCGCTTATTTATTTTACCGACCGAAAGAAGACGAGAAATATTCTCTTTTCTCTTGTGGCGGTGAGTGTTTCTTTTTGGGCATTTTCGCTTACCGCGTTTAATCTTTCTGCTACGAGTGAAATTACACGAGTAAGTGTTGCGCTTTTGTATATTTCAGCCGCATGCATACCGCTCTTTTTTTTGTTTTTCGTGTTTTCTATTGAGGGGGGCATGCTTCATCTGAAGAAAAGATATATTGCCACCATCACTATAATATACGCAAGCGTGATAATTGCCGTAAACATTCCGCACTTCGTCGTCACATCGGAATTACTTGACGGAGGGGAAAAGACTTTGAAATTCGGACCAGGGTATCTCTTGTATGGAGCGTATATAGTTTCCTATTTTATCGCTGCTTTCGTAATTCTTTTGAAGAAATTTAGGGTAATTAAGGATATTGTTCTCAGAAAACAAATCCTGTATTTATTTACAGGAACACTAACGGCTTCCATAATTGGGTTGACGACGAATCTTGTTCTTCCTTACGCAACAGGATATTTTAAACTCTTTTGGTTTGGTCCGGTTGCGACAATCATAATGATTGTTTTTGTGGGGTACGCAACGATTCGTCATAGCCTATTTGATGTTAAGGTTGTTGCCGTCGAATCCACCACATTTATATTATGGGTTGCAATGCTTATCCGCCTGTTTCTTTCAGCAGGCAGGATTGATTTTCTAATCAACCTTACGCTTTTCATCTTTGTTATCACTGGGGGACTTGTTTTGATAAAGAACATTTCCCGAGAAATACATGCAAAGGAAGAGCTGATCACGCTTGCCGCTAATCTCAAAAAAGCGAATATGCGTTTGCAGGAGCTTGACCGGCAAAAGTCAGAATTCGTATCTATTGCGTCGCACCAGCTCAAAAGTCCACTGACAGCAATTAAAGGTTACGCATCGCTTCTTTTGGAGGGGTCTTTCGGCGCGCTTTCGGTGAAGGCAAAGGAACCCACGGAGCGCATATTTGAATCAAGCGTTCGTTTGGTAAATGTGATTGAAGATTTTTTGAACATTACGCGCATTGAACAGGGGAGGATGAAATATGATTCTCAGAAGGTTGACATTTTGGCAATGGTGCGCGATATCGTCAGAGAGTTGGCGCCGACTATTGAACGAGCGGGTCTTAAGACCACGATTGTGGCAGATAAGCGAAAGGAGTATATTGTTTCCGCGGATGCCTCAAAATTGCGGCAAGTATTTTCCAACCTTATTGACAACGCTGTCAAATATACGCCAAAAGGAATGATTGATGTTGAACTCGCGAAGGATGATTCTGCGCGCACCATCACGCTGTGCGTACGCGATACCGGCATTGGTTTTTCCCCTGTGACAAAAGTCATTTTGTTCCAGAAATTCGGCCGCGGCAATGGCGTGGAGAAATTGCATACGGAAGGTTCCGGCATAGGCTTGTATATAGCGCGAGAAATCGTTAAAGCTCACAACGGTCGTGTCTGGGCTGAATCCTTGGGAGAGGGCAAGGGCTCCCGCTTTTGCGTGGAATTGCCAGCGGTGTAGGATAAATATCGCCGCACTGAGATATTTATATCCATTCGGGCAGATGTTTTTCAAAATGCTGATAATCAATTCTGCCTGACCGTATTGCCCAGTCACCGCCCCATTCCCACCCGCGTTCTTTTAAGAAAAGAACGACAGGGTGGCCGACAGTAAGAGTTCCGCGCGCGCCAATGTCATAGACCCCAGTTTTCGGCGCGCGGAATGTCTCTGCGCCATCTTCATTAAAACGAATGAATGGGTTTTGCAGAGGATTGATATCTATCGCAAGCCCTTTCGCGTGCCATGAAAGGCGGTTTGTTCCGGCAATCGTCCGATAATTAAATCCCGAAGTGTTGTTGAACGAAACCGAGATGTCATCATCCCAGCGGATTGCCGGATGGCTCACTGGTACGACATGAGCAATAGGGAACGAAATTTTCTTCATATATGCAAAGAGCGTCCTGATGTCTTCTGAAACGAGCCGATGTATGACGATAGTTCCGCTACTCTCCTTTCCGTCAAAATCAATATATGTCACATCACACGCCTCTTGTGCGCGCGTAATGTCATCGGGAGCGTTTGATGCCGGATTTTGCAGAAGCGCGTCTTCTGCGCGCATAGTACGCATATTTTCAAGCGGATGGTTCATATATACACTCTATCAACCAGAAGTCTGCTTGACAATAAAATCGGTATCCGATATCGTGAAGATATGATATCGGAAGGCATGACAAAAACCGGTGCGAATATCCAGTCAATGTATTGGCACTTTAACCGTCGCAATGCGAGGGTCGGTTTTTGTG
>CAYIHM010000024.1:0-8146 GCA_964363265.1 uncultured Candidatus Saccharibacteria bacterium | reverse complement strand
GCCCACAAGCGGTGCGCCCTCCCGCGTACACGATCCGGAAATCCAAACAAGATGGCGACACATAACCCGATAAGATGCGCGGCGGGGCGGGCGTCGCGTGGAAACTTGTGTGCGCGATATTGCAAAGAGGAAAAGAAAAAGGAATGTTCGCGGATATTCCCGCCGGATGGGAGAAATGGCTTTTGGATATGGCGGGACTTTCCACTATCGCGGATATGGTGCCGCTCGTGAACGAAAATCGCGCGCTTGCGCATTTCGGTCTCAGGGTGTTGCGAAAAAGTACCCGTCCCGGCTTGCAGAAATTGTTTCGCGTCGCAAAGATTGAACAGACGCACCTAACGGAAGATGATGTCGGGTTTATGATTGCGCCGCGAATCAACGCCGCAAGCAGAATGGATGTGCCGATGCGCGCCTTTGAACTTCTTTCTACGAACGATGAGGTGCTCGCCGGCGAACTCGCAACGCACCTGCATACGATGAATGATGAGCGAAAGTGGACGGTGGCGGGGATTGTAAAGGAAGTTAAAAAGAGACTCGCGGAGAGGGAATTACGCGAAGTGATAGTAATTGGAAATCCTCTCTGGCGCGTGGGCGTTTTGGGTATCGCCGCTTCCAATATCGTGGAAGAATACGGCAGGCCGGCATTCGTGTGGGGAAGAGAAGGAAGTCATACCATCAAAGGCTCGTGCCGTTCCGACGGTTCAGTAAATTTGGTGGAATTGATGACGAGTGTTTCTGAAGAATTGTTTCTCAATGTCGGTGGGCATGAATTTTCCGGCGGTTTTTCCATTTCACACGAGAAAATACATTTGCTTGAAGATGAGCTTGTGAGCGCGTATGGAAAAGTGAAACGGCCGCGTGAAGAAAAGGAAACTGCAGTTGACGCGACACTTTCATTGGATGATGTGAATTGGAGCACATACGGCGAGATAGAAAAAATGGCGCCGTTTGGTGTCGGCAATCCGAAACCGACATTTTCATTCCCGAATATTACAATAGGCGACGTGCGCACATTTGGGAAAGGAAAAGAGCATTTGGAATTGTCATTTCGGAATGTGTACGGGAAAGTCGTTGCAATCGGATTTTTTATAAGCGCGGACATATTTGAAACACGCGTGGAAAAAGGTGCGCGCGTTACGCTCATCGCCACGATGGATAAATCACTTTTTCGGCGAACTCCCGAATTGCGTTTGCGGATTGTGGATATAGTGCCGGCGTGAATGAGTTGACATAAATATTCTCACATAAGATTGCCGCCAGCACCCTCTGAGATATGCGACCCGCCTGCGCCACACGGCGTTTGGCGGGTTTGTTCTTGGCGGACAAATCTTATGATATACTTGATATACTGTAATCCATACGATCAATCGTATGAAATATAATGACACGGGTGTCACGAAAAAAACTTGATAAGAGATCTGCCAGTAGCATAAGAAAACGCTTTGCACGAACGCTTGCTTCTTTGCGCACCGAGGAGAAGAGCGGTTTGTTTGTGGATGAACTCCTCACATCGGCGGAACAGGTAATGTTTGCGAAGCGGCTCGCGGCGCTTCTTATGATCGCGCGCGGCATAACCGCCTATAAAGTGCAGATGCTTTTGCGTATGAGCCCGGATACGACAAACAGGCTCGCTGTCGGTATCAAAAGGAATAAATATCCGCATATCGTTTCGTTTGCAAAACGAGCGGAAAGCAAAAAACAGTTTTGGGATGATGTGGAAGTTTTGCTTCGGTGCGGTATGCCGGAGAGAGGAAGAGGGCGCTGGAAATGGCTCGACGAACTTTATGATGGGCGGTAAGAAAGGAAAACAAAGATAGAAGTTTGAGCAGGAAGTGAAGGTGATGGGAAATGGCCGCTAAAATCCAACAATCAATTCGTACGATTAATCGTATGAGATTGCGGAATGGAATAACGAACGGATGTGTTATACTAAAAAGATGAAAGAGAGAATCATTATTTATACCGACGGTGGCGCAAGAGGCAATCCGGGGCCTGCGGGGTCCGGCGCGTACATTACCGACGAGAATGGGCGCATACTGAAAGCTGTGTCAAAATTTTTGGGGCATCAAACGAATAATTTTGCCGAATATGAAGCTGTCATTTTGGGATTGCACGAGGCGAAGAAAATACTCGGCAAGAAAACGAAGGTAACGGAAGTTGAGGTACGAATGGATAGCGAGCTTGTGCAGAGGCAACTTTCCGGAAAATATCAGATTAAAGAGCCGACGCTTTTCCCGCAGTTTATTAAGATATGGAATTTGCGCGTTACGGATTTCCCGCATCTTTCATTCTCGCACGTACGGCGCGAGCAGAATGAGGATGCAGATAAACTTGCAAACGAGGCGATGGATAACGGCGCATAGCAGTGTTTCAAAATTTAAGAAATACGCATAAGATTTTTTTTGTTTTTCTCGCGGGATTTGCGGGCGGAATTTGGTTTCGTTCGTTTTTTGACATTGGCGTTTCTTTTGCCGTATTCATCGCGGTGCTCGGTGTTTCACTGTTCTTATATGAATGGCTGGGTGCCGATAAAAAAGCTTTGACCGATGTATCGTCTGGCAATATCGGGCACAAGAGATACTTCGGCAGAATATTGTTTCTTGCCATATTTGTCTCTGCGGTTGGTGCGGGTATGTTGCGGTTTGAAGCGACGGAAATTTTTCGAAGCGATGTGTTGAACGCCCGCGTCGGCGCGTATGTTATCGCGGAAGGCGTTGTCGTTGATGAACCGGACGCGCGCGAGAATACTACGCATCTTGCTGTCGCGCTGGACGTCTTGGAAGAAAACGAGGGCAAAAAAATCATTCTTGACCAAAGCGAAAAAATTCTTGTCATCACGGAATCATATCCCGAATGGAATTATGGAGACCGAGTACGGGTGGCGGGTAAACTTATTGTTCCCAAGAGTTTTGTTACTAAAACCGGACGCGAGTTTGATTATCCGGGTTTTCTTGCGAAGGATGGGATTCGCTATGAAATGGTTCGCCCACATTTGGAAAAGATTGGTGAAGGTGATGGCGGTTCGGTGCGCAGTATTCTTTTTGCTGTTAAAAGCGCATTTATGTCGCGCATACAGAGCCTTCTTCCGGAACCGCACTCATCGCTTTTGGGCGGAATTCTTTTGGGCGCGAAAGAATCGCTCGGGCGCGCCGTCTTGGATGATTTTCGCATAGTCGGCCTTATTCATATCGTTGT
This sequence comes from uncultured Candidatus Saccharibacteria bacterium, assembly GCA_964363265.1. Lineage (GTDB taxonomy): Bacteria > Patescibacteriota > Minisyncoccia > Phycocordibacterales > JBBUEZ01 > JBBUEZ01. Next base: position 4,951 of record CAYIHM010000024.1, on the reverse strand, counting down.
TCTTTCCGGCTACAATGTAACGCTCGTCGCGGAAGCAATTATGCGCGCGCTTTCGTTTTTCCCGCGCGCGTTTGGAATGGCGTTCGGCGCGGGGAGCATCGTGCTTTTTGCGATTTTGACAGGCGCCGGCGCCACGGTGGTGCGCGCTTCTACGATGGCGCTTTTAGTCGTGCTCGCGCGTGCGACAGGGCGTACATACGACATCACTGTCGCGCTTTTTGCCGCAGGGTTTTTGATGCTTGCGGCAAATCCTCGCATTTTGGTGTTTGACCCGTCGTTCCAACTTTCTTTTCTTGCGACACTCGGGCTTCTCTATGGCGCGCCGATCGCCGAACGATACCTTCGTTTCATAACAAAGAAATTCAACCTGCGCGAAATAGCGGCGGCGACTATCGCAACGCAGATATTCGTTCTCCCGCTTCTTTTGTATATGACGGGACAGTTAAGCATAGCGGCATTGCCGGTGAACTTGCTCGCGCTTCCGGCTGTCGCTCCGGCGATGCTTTTCGGTTTTCTTGCGGGACTCACGGCATTCCTTGGCGCGGTAATTGCATTCCCATTCGCAATCATTGCATATATACTTTTGGCGTACATACTTGCGCTTGTCGCGCTTTTTTCTGCAATACCGTTTGCCGGGATTTCCATATCTTCATTTTCCGTATGGGCGATGTGGGTGATGTACGCGCTGTATGCTATCGTATTTATAAAATTGAAAAACCGTTTTGACGCGGCGCGCGCGGAACAAGACGAAGAAAAACAAAATGGAAAAAATAAAAAAACATTTTCATAGGTACATACTTTTCATTCTTATCGCCGGGAATGCTCTTGTGTGGAGCGCGGTGTTTGCAGATACGAATGACGGCATACTCACCGTCGCGTTTTTATATATCGGACAAGGCGACGCGATTTACATTGAGGCGCCAAATGGAAATCAAATTCTTTTGGATGGCGGACCGAACAAGAGCGTTCTTGCGGAGCTCGGGCGCGTGATGCCGCGCTACGACACTTCTCTTGATATGATTATCGCGTCGCACCCGGACAAAGATCATATCGGCGGATTGCCGGCCGTGCTTGGGAGATATACAGTTTTGAGCGTGGTGGAACCCGGCGTGGATCACGATACGGCGGTATATCAGGAATTTGAACGGCTCATAACGGAAAAAGAAATACCGAAAATACTCGCGCGCCGCGGAATGCGCTTCGTTCTTGACGGCGAGGCGGGCGTATTTCTTGATATTCTTTTGCCGGACGGCGATGTGACCGGTTGGGAGACAAACGACGCGTCAATCCTTGCGCGGCTTTCATACGGAGAAGAGTCGCTTATGCTGACAGGCGACCTGCCGCAAGGGAGAGAACGTTACGCCGTGTCGCTCGGCAGTGCCGTGCTTCGCTCCACAGTACTGAAACTTGGACATCACGGTTCGCGCACATCTTCATCGCCTGAATTTTTGAGAGCGGTCGCGCCCGAATACGCTGTGATATCCGCCGGAGCGGACAATCAATACGGACATCCACATAAGGAGGTGACAGACCTTATGGAGAAGCTCGGCATTCCCGTATTCTCGACAATTGATAAGGGAACTATTATATTTGAAACAGATGGGCAGGAACTCAAAATAACCCGCTGACCCGGAGGCTATGATGAGAAAACGGCAAAGTCCGCACAAAAGGTCGCGCAATAATGCGCGGAAAAAAGGAAGAGAGGGATCGGCACGCGACAGACATCGCGCAGAGCGTAGAGCAGGCAAGATATGTCTGCACGAAGAGCACAAGGAACTCTGACCAAACAAGGAGAGCCCCGCCGTCCGAAGGACGGCGGGGCTCCATATTTTTTCGTTCGTCACTGCTTACTTGACCTTCAAATGCTTTCCCGCTTTCATACAGCGCGTGCAAATCTTCGTGCGGGAGCCGTCAGAAGAAGTCGCCCATTGGAGATTGGGCTGACGGCGACGTTTGCCGATAGGGTTGAATTGCGTGGCTCGAACACGGTTGGAGTATCCTCCACCGACTTGCGATCCCTTTTCACATATAGGACATTGCTTTGCCATACGATATTTGGTGTTGATATGGTAACATATCGTGTATACTTTGCAAGCGGAAAATTAATCTGTAGATATCCGAAATTCCCATTATAAATTGGTCAAAAATTTACTTTATGGAACTCAATCTTATTTTTTCTCTCATCATTCTTATATTATCCGTGGTTATTCACGAAGTGTCACACGGATATTCTGCGGAGCTTTTTGGCGACCCGACCGCACGGCTTGCAGGACGGCTTACGCTGAATCCGACAAAACATCTTGACCCTGTCGGGTCTTTCCTTGTGCCTGTCGCGACATATCTTTTGGGCGGTTTTATTATAGGTTGGGCAAAACCCGTTCCGTATAATCCCTACAATCTTCATCCGCAAAAATTGGGAACGGCGGTCGTTGCCGGTGCCGGCATTTTTGCAAATTTCATCATCGCGTTCGTATTCGGACTGCTTATTCGTTTCGCTGAACCTCTCGGCATCGCCTCAGAGGCGTTTTTTACGATTGCAGGTATGATAGTGTTCATAAATCTTTTACTCGGAATATTCAACCTCGTGCCAATTCCGCCGTTGGATGGGTCCAAACTTCTTTTTTCCATCTTGCCGTACAAATGGCGAAACATAGAGACGTTCGCGGAACAGTACGGGCTCATTCTTCTGGTTTTCTTCCTGCTTTTTCTTTGGCAATTTGTCGTCCCATCCGTCTTTTTTCTTTTTTCGCTTATTACCGGCGGCTTTATTCCGAGCGTGTTGTAATGATGGATACAGATTGCGTACAAATTGCCCGCACCACGCTATACATACAGTGTCATCGTATCGTATGTGTGTCGGGGTGGCGGTAGGCGCGGACATTATGCGCCTCTGGTAGCCGAGATGTTCAAGTTTTCCACAAGAAAATGAGCGTAATGCTGGTTGTTCATATATAATGTATATATGAACGATGAGGAACTCTATTTTGGCGGGCGGAAATTCATTCCGACACGACAGGCGGCGAAGATGACCGGCTATGCTACCGACTACGTAGGCCAGCTTTCTCGCAGTAAAAAGGTGCCGAGTAAATTGATAGGACGGGTGAAATTCATTGATGAACAGGCGCTTCTTTTGTATAAGTCGCAAAGTGACGAGCATAGACGCAAGGTTGCGGAAGAGCGCAGTGTGGAATTTAAAAAAGTGAGAAAAATGTTAACCCTTGTTTCAGAAGCTGGGACGATGAAGGATATTAATGCCGGCAGTCATTCCGTTGGTGGTGGCAATGTCGGAACGGGTATGTCGCTCGCACCGGAAAAGAAGGAGGAAGCAATTCTTTCTCCCGTTATTCTGGATACTTCCGCTGATACTTCTGTTACGGCGAACCTTTCTCGCGCCAATATTTCGGCATATGATTCTTTTGGCGGCGTTAAAATCGTCATCCCGCCGGCGAGAGCTGGCGTGCCGAAAAGTTTTACGCTTGAAGAAGAACTTCAGTTGCCCGAGGACCATTCTTTGATGCCGTATGTGTCTCATCTGCCGTCACTTTTCTTTACGCAAATGGACAGCAGTGTTATCAGGAGCGGTGTTCTTTCGTTTGTGGCAGGCGCGCTTTTTCTCGGCGCGTATTTTATCGCCCCGGGTATTTATACGAAAGAAGGGATTTACGCCGTAGCGTCCGAAGTGCGTACCACTTTCGTGTCATCAGCGAGTGAAATACACGCGTCGCTTGCTATGGTCGCGGAAGAAGTTTACAGGAAGGGTTCTTTCGCTAAAGACATAGCAAAAAATTCGGTTCTCGCGGTCGTTTCGCGAAGTAGCGACAAAAAAACCCTTTTGTTCAGCGGTTCGCAAGCACCCGTTTTGAGCGAGCTATCGCAAGAAGCGTCTGTCGCAGAGACAGCGCCTGCCGACATCTTTTTTCTTAATGCTGTGAACGGCGTTCCTCTCGCGTACGCAAATCTCTTTTTGGCATACATTGATTCGCTCTACGCGCTTTCTTCCGTGGCTGTGAATACCGAGCGGATGCTTGTTTTAGGAATAAATAGAGCCACTCATACTTCGCGCCTGCTTTTTGCGGAAACAATGCGCGGTATTCCCGCGGCGTACGCCTCATTGGCGCGCGGATACATTGAAAAAGCAAATATGCTTTCTGCAAGTGTTGCTTATGCGGAAATACAATATGTTGGAGCGATAAAAATTCTTTTTTCTTCGCCGTTGGCGCTCTCCGAAGACGCGGCACAAATGATGTCTGTATCAGGAAACACGCTTTCCGCCGCGGCAAAAAACGCTCTTGATGCCGCCGAAACATCTTTCGCGAGTACATTGGAACATATGGCAAAGACCACATACAGAAAAATATCCAATATCGCGAATATAGTTAAAATCACGTTTAAGTCCTCACGAGAAGGGGCATTTATTATCTGTGCCGGCGATACTTGCATTTTACGGGGAGACATAGTAAAGTAGTGCGTACTGAACCCGCGTGGAAATGTTTCATTTGGAAATTGGGTTTCTGGCTGGAACCCTTTTTGTTTTGTATATGGCGACAATCAATCAGCTTGTAAAAAGAAAGAGAAAAGATCCGGTCAGAAAAAGTAAGACTGTAGCTTTGACGCGCGGATTTAATACCATCAAAAATCGTCCGAAGTATTATCCTTCGCCATTCAAGCGCGGCGTGTGCACAAAGGTAACGACCACGACTCCCAAAAAGCCGAACTCCGCTCTGCGTAAAATTGCCCGCGTGCGTTTGACCAACGGTATGGAGGTTACGGCGTACATTCCCGGGATGAAGCATAGTTTGCAGGAACACTCGGTGGTAATGTTGCGTGGCGGGCGCGTGAAAGACCTGACGGGCGTGCGATATACTATCGTGCGCGGCGTGCTGGACGCGACCGGCGTGGAGAACCGCAAGAAAGGCCGTAGTTTGTATGGGGCGAAGAAACCGAAGTAATG
>CAYIHM010000023.1:0-8229 GCA_964363265.1 uncultured Candidatus Saccharibacteria bacterium | reverse complement strand
AAGATAAAAGTGGCAATAAACGGTTTTGGGCGCATCGGGAGGGCGTTTTTCAAGTTGGCAATGAAGCGGCCGGAATTAGATATCGTTGCAATCAATGAGCTTGGCGATATAGACAATCTTGCGTATCTTTTGAAGTATGACTCGGCATACGGGAAGAGCAATTTTCATATCGCGGTCGGCAGTGACAAAAAGAAACTCATTGTGGACGGAAAAGAAATTGCGTTTGTGAGCGAAAAAGACGCGACGCAATTACCGTGGGGAACTTTGGAGGTTGATATTGTGGTGGAGTCCACTGGAGTTTTCGCAAGTTATGAAAAAGCGAAAGTTCATCTGACGGCGGGCGCGAAACGGGTGGTGATCACGGCGCCCGTGAAAGATGACCCAGCCGCGGCGGGTGTTTCCGGCGCGACGGTACTTATGGGTATCAATGAAGACGCGCTTGCTTCCTGCCAGATATCATCAAACGCTTCCTGTACCACGAACGCGGGCAGTCCCCTGATGCAAATACTTCACGAAGAGATCGGCGTGGAGCGCGCGATGCTTTCCACTGTGCACGGATATACTGCGAGCCAGCGGATCGTGGATTCGCCGAACGAAAAAGATTATCGCGAGGGACGCGCGGGAGCGGCAAACATCATTCCGTCTTCCACCGGCGCGGCGATAGCCGTAACGCAGGCGATTCCCGATTTGGCTGGGAAGTTTGACGGCGTGTCGTTCCGCGTACCAATATTGACGGGCTCCATCGCTGACATTACATTTGTCGCAAAACGCTACACATCCGTTGATGAGATAAACGCGATTTTGAAAAAAGCCTCCGAGGACGATCGCTGGAGCAAAATATTTTCCGTAACCGACGAGCCGCTCGTGTCTTCCGATATCATCGGGAGCGCGTATGCCTCCATCGCCGATCTTTCACTCACGCGCGTGGTGGACGGCACGCTCGTGAAAGTATGCGCGTGGTACGATAATGAAATGGGGTACGCATACGCACTCGTGGAACATATCATAAAATCCGGCGAGTACATTTAGTTGATAATATGAAAATTTTTATCGGTTCCGATCACGCGGGCTTTGAGCTTAAAGAACATCTCAAGAATTATTTGAGCGGTCTTGGGCTTGAAGTTGCGGACAAGGGCGCGCACACGCTTAATCCGGAAGATGATTATCCTGATTTTATCGTTCCCGTCGCGAAGGCCGTCGCGGAGAATTATGACAACAAGGGTATCGTAATCGGCGGCTCAGGACAAGGGGAAGCGATTGCGGCAAACAAGATCGCCGGTATTCGCGCGGCGGTTTATTATGGCGGCCCGATGGATATCGTGACGCTCTCACGAGAACACAATGATGCCAACATTCTTTCTCTCGGCGCGCGCTTTCTCTCTAAAGAGGAAGCGGAAAAGGCGGTACGGGTATGGCTTGGGACACCGTTCTCAAAAGATGAACGACACATTCGCCGTATTGATAAAATGAATAATCTAACACGCTGAATATAAAGGTCCGACCTCCATAAATTTTTATGGAGGTCGGACCTTTATAAAATATATGATTGAAATTTTACCCGCTATCATTCCAGAAGATATTGAAGATTTGCAGAAAAAGCTTGCGCTTGTGCGAGGAGTGGCACCGGTTGTACAAGTGGATATTTTGGACGGGCGCTTTGCGCCGGGGAAGCGCAGTTGGCCCTTTCACACGCCGGACAAAGAGTATTTTAAGAAACTTCTAGCGCAGGAAGAAGGATTGCCATTTTGGGAGGATTTTTATTTTGAGGCGGATTTGATGATTGTTGAGCCGGAAAAACACATTGAGGATTTTATTTTTGCCGGATTCAGCCGATTTATCGTGCATTTGGGAAGCACGCAAAATATGGGTGTTATTATTGAAAAAGCGAAAGAGCTGGATGCGGAGATTGGAATTGCCATAGGCATAGATACGGAGGTGGAACTTTTAGAAAAGTGGATAGAGCGGATTGATGTTGTGCAATGTATGGGTATTGCAGAGATCGGCGCGCAGGGAGAACCTTTTGATCCGCGCGTTGTGGAAAAGATTATGCAGGTGCGCGCGCTTTCTCCTGATATAATAATAAGTGTTGATGGCGGCGTGAGTTTGGAGAACGCGTCGTTTCTTGTGGGCGCTGGCGCGGACCGGCTTGTGTCAGGTTCAGCGCTTTTTGAAAGCGAAGACATCGGGGGAATGATTGCGCGATTTCAGAATCTTTCAGCGGAGCCCCAAGACCATTATGAGGAATAGGCAAGAGAAGTGTAAAATGCAAAGTTCAAAATGAAAAATGACAGTGGAAGATGTAGAATAAGGAAACACAATGTCAATTTTTAATTTTGTATTGCCATTTTCCATTTCGAGATTTTAATTTTCAATTTTTTAAGATGGCATATTTATCCGACAAAAAAATAAAGGAGCTGGAAATAAAAGCTAACAAAATTCGTGAGTCCATTATTGAGATGCTCGTAATGGCCGGGTCCGGACACACGGCAGGGCCCCTTGGAATGACGGATATTTTCACACTTTTGTATTTTCACACATTAAGGCACGACCCTAAAAATCCATCGTTGGCGGAACGCGACCGTCTCATTCTCTCTAATGGACATATTTGTCCTGTGTTGTATGCCACTATGGCGCACGCAGGATATTTTCCAAAAAAAGAATTGCTGACCTTGCGCAAGTTTGGTTCGCGTTTGCAGGGGCATCCGCATCGCGAATGGCTCCCCGCGCTGGAAACAAGTTCCGGACCCTTGGGGTCGGGATTGTCGCAGGCTGTTGGTATGGCATTCGCGGAGCGCATTGACCGCGGGCAGGCGTCTAACAAATTCTTTTATGTGTTAATGGGCGACGGCGAGCTTGACGCGGGCAATGTGTGGGAAGCGGCGATGTTGGCAGGTAAAGAAAAACTGCACAATATTATCGCAATTGTTGACCGCAATAATATTCAGATAGACGGGTACACCGAGGACATAATGCCGCTGGAACCGCTTTATGAAAAGTGGGAGAGCTTTAATTGGCAGGTGCGGGAAATAGACGGGCATAATTTCAATTCAATAAATGACGCGATTTTGCAATCGCAATCTGACTTTGGAAGACCGTCCATAATTATTGCTCACACAATTCCCGGCAAGGGTGTGAAAGAATTTGAACGCGATTACACTTGGCACGGCAAGCCCCCGAATAAGGAGGAGGCAGATATGGCGCTTAAGGAGTTACGGACATTGGGAGGGAAGATAAGGGGAGAGCATGAGTAATGAAAATGTAAAAGTTAAAAATCAAAATGTAAAATGACAGTGCAAAATGAAATAATTGAATATAGAGATTTTGAGAAGGTGGACGTGCGCGTCGGATGTATTGTTGATGTGCAAGATTTTCCAGAGGCGAGAAAACCGGCGTATAAGTTGACGATAGATTTTGGGAGTGAGGTTGGCGAGAAAAAATCATCGGTACAGATTACCACGCACTACAAAAAAGAGGAGTTGGTTGGGAAACAAGTGATCGGAGTTGTAAATTTCCCTCCGCGACAAATAGGTCCGTTTATGTCCGAGGTGCTTACGCTCGGTGTGCCGGACGGCAAGGGGGGAGTTGTACTGCTCATACCAACACAAGAAGTACCACTCGGAGGAAAAATGTTTTAGGAGAGAGTATTAACGGTGTTTTAGTGAAAGATGAAAATATCATTTCTTTTTTCAAAAACCTATAAATTTTTGATGTCTCTTGATGACATTTCAGTCGCCCGAGTGAACAAATCTCTTGGATTGCTTGAGAAATACGGAGAACAAGTCAGATACCCGCATACAAAATACATCCGCGATGGACTTTTCGAATTAAGGATCACAGGAATAAAGCATATACGAATTTTTTTTGTATTTAGGGATAAAGAAATCGTGTTACTGCACGCGTTCGTTAAAAAAACGAATATCGTACCCAAGAAAGAGATAGAGTATGCCCTTGCATTAAAGCGTCAGTTGCAGTAATATAACATATATGTTATATTTAAATCATTATGAAAATGAAGACATTCCAACAATTTAGGAAAGAATCCCTCAAGAGACCTGGTGTGCGAAGGGCGATGGAAGACACCGATATTGAATTTCAACTTGTGGAGGCAATGATAAGAGCCCGTCTTAAGAGCGGCGTTACACAGAGGCAATTGGCGGATAAGATCGGCGTGGCGCAATCAGCACTTGCGCGGTTTGAGTCCGGCAGGGTTAGCCCGACACTTTCTTTTGTGAAGAAGGTAACACAAGGTCTTGGTTTGAAACTTGTCGTCAAATAGTATGCTGAACAAAGAAGCAAAATTAAATCCGAAGATTTTTGACAAAGATGTGGAGCAAACACCGATACGGAAAGGGTTTGGCGAGGGACTTTTGGTTGCCGGAGAGAAAGATAAGCGCGTTGTCGGACTTTGCGCCGATCTCACGGAATCCACGCAGATGCACCTTTTCAAAAATAAATTTCCAGAACGATTTGTGGAGATGGGGGTCGCCGAGCAAAATCTCGCGGCGGTCGCAAGCGGTATGGCAGCGATGGGAAAGATTCCGTTCATCAGCTCATACGCGATGTTCTCTCCCGGGCGCAATTGGGAACAGATAAGGACGACGATTTGTTACAACAACCAAAAAGTTGTGATAGTCGGCTCGCACGCCGGCGTGTCGGTGGGGCCGGATGGCGGGACGCATCAGGCGATAGAGGACATCGCGCTTATGCGTGTTTTGCCGCGTATGACGGTACTTGTCCCGTGTGATGCTTTTGAGGCAAAAAAGGCAACGCTTGCCGCCGTGGAATACCCAGGCCCCGTATATATCCGTCTTGCGCGCGAGAAGACGCCGATTATCACCACTGGCGATACGCCGTTTGAAATAGGCAAGGCGCAAATATTTTTTGAACCAAAGCGCGGAATAAAAAAACAAGTTGGCATTATTGCGTGTGGAGCTTTGGTACACAATGCGCTTCTTGCGGCGAAATCATTGGAGGAAGAAAAAATCGGCGTTTCGGTGCTTAATCTTGCGACGATTAAACTGCTTGACCATGACGGTATTATTGCGTTTGCAAAAAAACATAAAGCTATCGTAACCGTGGAAGAACATCAGATTGCCGGAGGTATGGGTTCCGCAGTTGCCGAGCTTTTGGCACAAAAATATCCACTGCCTATGGAATTCATCGGCGTGCAGGACCAATTCGGCCAGTCAGGCACTCCCGATGAACTCATCAAACGCTATGGTCTTGACGCGGGCTCTATCAGAAAAGTCGCCATCTCTTTATTTAACAGGATATAGCTTTGTTCAAATATAAAATTTTATACCTCATACATTTTTATCTAATTTTTTGTAGTCAATTTTTTGTGTTTTTGTCGTCTGGCTTTTAAGGATGCCATGTTTTTAAAGTTGCACCGCAGTGCGTTGTTACATAAGGGTTATTCTACGCGATGTTCTGAGCCGCATACATTATGAATGGCATGATAAATACGTATATGCGGGGTTATGTATATGTAATGAGTTCTTACAAGACACTGGAGGTGTATTATGTTCGGCGACAGTAGCAATGAAGGGAAAAAACTACTAGAACAACTCCAAAAAATTACAAGAAGCAAGAAACATCATTTGGGTCAAAAAATTATACCATCCCCAATCAACTTACGGCGGTAGAATTCAAATATCGCGGGCGAGCCGAAGCGAAAAAATAGAGACTAGACAGTGTTACAGCGAGGCTTTTTCGCAAAGGCGAGAGACCGAATTATAATGCGTAATAACCGAGGTGTGGTTAATAATCAGGGAGTGTATTAGATAAAAATCAACGGCCGTTGATTTTTATCGACAAGCCACGACAAGCCACGACAAGCCACGGTGCGGAGTATTGTTCAAGAAATGTGTTTATTGTGGCAACGCAATTGTGTCCACCAGCGAAGGAGTTGTATTTGAGGAATGTTCGCGGTGTGAGAAACAGCATCACGAACAGGTGTTTTGAAAAAAGTGGCCACGCGCCCCCTTTGGTTTTTATAGTTGTTTTGGTTTGTAGTACGCGGGGGCTTTGGCGAGGTGTTTTTCCAGCTGTGCGCGGGTGAGGAGGCCTTTTTGGGCGCCTATTTCTTGAACGACGGACATTGAGTTTATAGGGCCCCACGAAAGTGCTTCCGGGATGCTTTTGCCCAAAGCGAGCGCCACTGTGAAGGTGGAAGAGAACGCATCGCCTGCACCAGTGCGGTCAACGGGAGGTGCAGGGTCGGGATACATAGGCATCTGCCACATTTCCTTTCCATTGTATGCGTACGCGCCCTTTGGGCCGTCGGTGATGACGACGATTTTTGGTCCAAAGCGGCGTACCAAGGCGAGCAATTTTTTTATATCTTTTTCACCCGTTTTCAATATGCGGCGTGCCTCGCCGACATTGCAGAAAAATACTTCTGTCAATTTATATATATCGGCAATATCATCGTAAGGAATATTGATTTGAAACGTGCCGGGTTGGAATGCGAGCTTTATTTCCGGATGTATAGTTAGGTATTTTGCTATTTCGTGATGGAAGGAAAGCGAGTGTTCGCCAAGAGAGCTCAAATATATCCACTTCGGCGAACCGATATCCGGGAGCGTATATTCGTATCGCTCGTGTCTGATTAAAATCGTCCGTTCTGCTCCAAAACGAAGCACGTAGTGATAATTGCTTTTTTTATCGGTGTGCGTTTTTATGAACTTCGTTTGCACATTGTCGCGCGTAAGGGAAACCAAATCCTCTTTGCCATGTTCGTCGTCTCCGATGTCGGCCACAAGCGCGCTCGTTAGTCCAAGACGGGAGGCGGAAACGGCTGCATTCGGACTATTGCCTACGGCGGGCGCCACCACCACATCTTTGTATGGAATCTTATCGCCGAAATTTACGCAGAGCTTGCAGTTGTCGTGGTCAATATCGCAATGCACCTCGGCATTTTCCAGCTCAATGAACGCGTCGGTAACGATATCGCCGATAGCGATGAAGTCAATGGGTTGATTTTTGTTTTCCACAACTCTTATTTTATCGCATTTGCCATCGTGATACAATATAAACATTAATAGCGGGGTGTTAATTTACTCATTTTATATGTTTAGCAAAAGCAGCGTACACGGACAAGTCGCTTATTGGCTTATGATTGTCGGAGGACTCAATTGGGGTCTTGTAGGGATTGGGATGCTTGTTGGTTTGGACTTGAACGTTGTAGGTCTTGTTTTGGGCGGTGTTCCGTACGCGGAGGCGGTCGTATACGTTTTAGTTGGTATCGCGGCGGTAATCGGTATTTTCGGATGCCGATGCAAGACTTGTTCGGTGGATATGCCGAAAATGTAATGTTAGAGAATCGATAAAATGACCCATCTGCGTCTAGTATCCAAGCAGTTTTCGGGGAAACACGGAGTCGCCTGCGGCGACTCCGTGTTTGTTCTTTCTCGCGTTGTGCTAGAATAAATATATGAAAAATTTGCGCGAGATAGTACGTGAGGCGGAAGAAAAGAAAGTGGCGGTGGGCCATTTTAATATTTCTAATTTGGAGGGATTGCACGCCATTTTCAATGCGGCGCGCGCTCTTGATGTGCCGGTGGTAATCGGTGTGTCGGAGGGAGAGCGCGATTTTGTCGGCGTGCGGGCCTCGGTGGCACTTGTGAAAAGTCTGCGAGAAGAATTTCAATATCCGATTTTCATAAACGCCGACCATACTTACAGCGTTGAGCGGGTGAAAGAGGCGATAGACGCCGGTTTTGACGCCGTCATTTTTGATGGCGCGAAACTTTCTCTTGAAGAAAATATCGCGAAAACAAAAGAATGTGTCGCATACGCGCGCGCTTCGGGTCGCGATGTGTTGGTGGAAGCGGAGATGGGCTATATCGGTACCTCTTCAAAAATGCTTGATGAAATTCCCGAAGGCGTGTCGCTTGAACATTTGACCACAGCGGAAGAAGCGAAGCGTTTTGTGCGAGAAACTGGCGTTGATTTTTTCTCGCCGTCGGTCGGCAACATCCACGGGATGCTCAAGCACGCTAAAAATCCTCGGTTGAATATTGAGCGCGTTAAAGAAATTCGCGAAGCTACCGGCGTGCCGCTCGTGCTTCACGGCGGTTCCGGTATTTTAGATGAGGATTTCACGGCGGCTATCAAAGCGGGTATTTCCACCATCCATATCAACACCGAAATTCGTTTGGCATATCGCGACGCGCTCCGCGCGTCGCTCTCCGATAACCCCGACGAGATCGCGCCGTATAAATATCT
>CAYIHM010000022.1:0-8811 GCA_964363265.1 uncultured Candidatus Saccharibacteria bacterium | reverse complement strand
ATATAAAGGTCTGACCTTTATATTGTGGGGGGCTTATACGTAAGCAGATTCACCAATCTCCATTTATAAAGGTCTGACCTTTATATTTTGTCGGGATGGAATTTCGTATAGCGCTCAAACACAAAGGCGCGGCACTGAAGGTGCCGCGCCTTTGTGTTGCGGGGCCGTATGTTGCAGGTTGTAGATTAGCGTACGCGCTCCACATATTCGCCCGTGTCGGTATTGATGCGTATCACATCCCCCTCATTGATGAACATCGGCACATTTACCACGGCGCCGGTCTCAACCGTAACTTGTTTGTTGCCACCCTGAGCCGTATTACCCTTTACGTTTGGCGGAGCATCACTCACTTTTAACTCCACTTTTATCGGAAGTTTTATGCCTATTGTGCGCTCCGCGTCATCCAAATGAAATATCAAAGCTTCCACAGTGCTGTCTTGTCTCATAAATTTCGCGCCATCGCCGAGCACAGCCGCCGTAAGCGTAAAACGTTTAGCCGGATTATTTTCTTCGCAGAACCAATATTCGCCGCGGTTTTCGTACAGATATTTGATATTGCGGGTATCAATGTCAGCTTCGTCCGCTTTTTCCGACTGACCGAATGAGCGTTCGGTAACTTTCCCGGACAGAAGACTTTTAAGTTTAGTATGGTTTACTGGCTTACGCATCTGTTTCCTGAAGACATGCGAAGTGAGAACCTCATAGGGCTCGCCTTCTATGACTATGTATTTTTTTGGCGTTATTTCATTGTATTCCAGCATAATGCGCTCTATTTTAGCCAATTTTTTGAAATAGGGCAATGTTCTTACGCGATATCCAAACAGCGCGTTCAAACGATGGAAACCTTTTTCAAGCCGGTGTTGTTCTATGGTATGAACGGGTCGAACGATTATCAGTATTAATGCATAGCGGGGGTGTGTGGCCAATCGGGACATTTTTCCCCGCTGCACCATTATGGCCTTTGGTGTAGTTGACCCCGCACCTATTTTACAAATTTCACGATGTGGCGCGTATAGAGAGCAGTGATACAATATTACGCATACCACTTTCGTTTCAGGGGTAAAATAGGTGCTGGGTTGACACGGGCGGCGCCTTGAGTGCATCATAGCGGCATATATGCGATTACTTGAACACGATGTTAATACAAAGGCGATGTATGAGGACAAAAGCGACGAAGAGATCCTCGCGCTCTCAATGCGGTACCCGAGCGTTTTTGCGGTATTGGTAGACCGTTACCAGAAACCGTTTACGCGCAAGGCGGAGCATATTTTAAAGAACAGAGAAGACGCGGAAGACGTTGTGCAGGAGACGTTCACAAAGATATATATGTATGCAGGGAAATTTTCCGTTGTGGACGGGGCATCGTTTTCTTCGTGGGCGTATAAAATACTTTTGAATACTGCGTTTACGCGATATCAAAAAATGAAAAAAGTGCGCGACAACACGATTCCGATGGAGCCGGAATTATACGAAACTATTGCCGGAGATGCGGGCCCGGCGTATGAGGAGCGTGAAATGAAAGAGCAAGTCAGCACGACAATAGCGCAAATGCCGGAGGCGCTTGGCAGGATACTGAGGCTACACTTTTTGGACGATATGTCGCAAAAAGAGATTGCGGACAGAGAAGGCATATCACTCTCTGCCGTTAAGACAAGAGTGCATCGCGCGAAGAAAGAGTTTAAAAAAATGACGCCGCTTTTGATATTTTAAGTTTTTACTCGGTCAAATCAATATGAATGTAATATGAATGAACGACAAATAAAAAAAAGAATTATGCGCAGGGTGTATGTGATTTGGATCTTGCGTGAGATGAAAAGCGCGACCGCAATGAAGACCTATGCGATCGGCGCGCTCATATTAGCAATCTCGCAATATGTTTCATTCGGGAACGTTATTTTGAATGCGCCGCAGTTTTCCGATATGGAAGCGTGGGCCGCTTTTGCTTCCGCGGCGCTTTTGAATACCGAAATAGTTGTTCAGACATCTATGCTTGCAATCGCGGCGTTTGGCGTATGGGTTTTCAGAGATATCGCAATGTTTAGGCATCCGACAGGGATGGCAAGCGGCGCGTAGATTCGCTACTTGCTTTGCCGGCGTGTTGCGGTATTATGAGAATAGATTAGATTACTGAGGAGGTGTGGTATGAAAGAGCACAACGACACAAGAGCGTTTTTGGTGGCGCTTTTTGTGGCCGACTGGGAAGCGCTTCGGGTAGTATCTCTGCTTCAGAGCAGAGAGAGCGGCAGACGAATAATTACGCCGATGGAAGCGGCGGAAATATTTTTCGGTAGGGAAACGAGCGACGAGCTCTTGTGGTGCTTTCTCTTTCTTTTGCAAGAGCGGCACAAGACTGTCTCATTTCTTGCAACGCGCGCGAATACGATGAGCGTGGACGAAGCCGTGTGCTATCTTCTGCAAGTAAGGGGGAAACAGTGCGGATGGTTTGTCTATCACGCCGCACGCATTGCGTTTGCCAAAGCCGCCTGACAGGGAGTCAGGCGGCATATTTTTTGAAGTTTTGAACCAAGAGGGAAATGAGAGAGGTCGGACCTCTCTCATTTGTTACTCTGTGAAGTGGGAACGAATCTCCTTCAATATTTCGTTTGCTATCTTTTGATTTTCCTTCAAGAATTGCCGAGTTGCGTCGTAACCGCGGCCAAGCGCCACGTCTTTGTATTTGTATGAATTGCCGGATTTTGTTATTACGCCGTATTTCTCGCCCAAAGCGATTAGCTCGCCTTCTTTTGAGATACCTTCGCCGTACATAATATCAAATTCGGTTTGTTTGAATGGAGCGGCAACTTTGTTTTTCACCACTTTGGCGCGCGTGCGCGAGCCCACCACCTCTTCGCCCTTTTTTATTTGCGCGATGCGGCGAATATCAATGCGCACCGATGTGTAGAATTTTAATGCTTTGCCGCCCGGAGTAGTTTCCGGATTGCCGAACATCACGCCTATTTGCATACGAATCTGATTGATAAAGATGACGATCGTTTTGCTCTTATCCACAATCGCGGTCAGCTTGCGAAGCGCCTGGCTCATCAAGCGCGCCTGTTTGCCCACGTGGTGCGCTCCCATTTCGCCTTCAATTTCATCTTTCGGGGTGAGTGCGGCGACGGAGTCAATGACTATCACGTCAATTTTTCCCGAACGCACGAGCGACTCCGTGATTTCCAGCGCTTGTTCGCCGGTATCCGGTTGTGATATCAGCAGTTCGTCTATTTTTACCCCCAATTTTTTTGAGTAATCCGGGTCCATCGCGTGCTCCGCATCTATGAACGCGCAGATGCCTCCCGTCTTTTGCGCTTCCGCGATAACGTGCAATGAGAGAGTTGTTTTTCCCGACGATTCCGGCCCGAAGATTTCAATAATTCTGCCGCGCGGCAATCCTCCCACGCCGAGCGCGTAATCAAGCCCGACGGAGCCGGTAGATATCGCGCCGATACTTACTTTCGGCTTGTCACCGAGTTTCATTATCGCTCCCTCGCCGAATTTTGTCTGTATCGCTTTCAACGTGTCTTCAATGCTTGCGCCGTGCTCTTTTAATGTTACTGTTTTTGTCTTTTTACCATATGCCATAAATAAAAAATAAATTGTTAAATGATAAACTTTTATATTGCCGTATCACTTCAATACCAAGCGCAGTATTTTTGTCGTCTCCCGCCCGAACCTGTCTTTCGCGCTGATTTCAATTATATTATAACCGCTCGCGAGCAGCAATTTTTCTTTGAACGCACTTTCTGCAGAAACGAATATCGGCAGGTCGTTTAGCGTTATATGCGCCACATTTTTTGCCGTGCCGCTGATTTCAATGAGCGGTTCCGTAAACGTGGCGCCGTCGGCAGGCGATGAAACGGTGATGCGCGGACCGACAAACACATCTTCAAGCTGATACGCGGCATACCCCATTACAATTAAAATAACGACGATGATAGTAATTGATGCAGGGGAAAGTTTGGCAAGTACGCGCGTTGGCATAGTTTTGTAATTTAAATCGTGTTATTTGTTTTCTTCAGGTAATGCACCGTAACCTTCTTCGTTTCTTTGCACTATCACATCGCGCGGTTTTGAGCCGTCGGCGGGGCCGATGATGCCGCGTTCTTCCAGCATATCCATCAGGCGCGCCGCGCGCGCGTAACCGACCTTTAATTTGCGCTGAAGGTATGAAGTGGACGCTTTTCCGGCTCCGACGACAGTTGCGTAAGCATCTTCATATAAATCGTCTTCCTCTCCGTCGGTTGTATTGCCGTTCATTATGTCAAAGATGGAATTTTTCCCTGTCCCCGTCGTTTCCGGCGTGAGTATTATTTCGCTCGGCATTTCTTCCGTGTTTTGATTCGCAAGGAATTTCACAACCTTTTTTACTTCCGTTTCCGTAACAAATGCCGATTGCAAACGCGCCGGCTGAGACATTTCTCCCGAAAGATAGAGCATATCGCCCGCGCCCAAAAGTTTTTCCGCACCGCCCGAATCCAATATCGTGCGCGAGTCCACCTGTGATGCGACCTGCAGAGCAATTCTGCCCGGCACGTTCGCCTTGATGAGGCCCGTGATGACATTTACGCTAGGCCTCTGCGTGGAAAGCACGAGATGTATTCCGACCGCGCGGCTCATTTGCGCGAGGCGGACGATGGCGGATTCAAGCTCGCGCGGGTATGATGTCATAATGTCCGCGAGCTCGTCAATGACGATAACGATATACGGCATCATCTCCGGCAGGTTCGCTTGCGTTTCTTCATTTATATCCTTGCCCTCAATCTTTTTGTACGCAGGGGTCATTATGTTGGCGTGGTAAGAAGCGATATCGCGCACGGATTCCGCTTCCAGAATGTCATATCTGCGGTCCATTTCTTTCGCCGCCCATTTGAGCGCGAGGATGGCGCGTTTCGGGTCTGTAACGACGGGCGTTAAAAGATGCGGGATTTTATTGTAGAGCGTGAGTTCCACCCGTTTCGGGTCCACCATAATGAAGCGCAAGTTTTCCGGCGAATTGCGATAAAGAAGTGAAGTTATGATGGCGTGAATCGTAACGGACTTTCCGGAACCCGTTGCGCCGGCGATGAGCACGTGAGGGAGTTTCGCGAGGTCAGAATATATTGATTTGCCCGAAATGCCTTTGCCGAGAGTAAAGAGGAGGGGCTTTTCTGAATTTTTAAATTCGGTTGAAGAAATAAGACCTGCAAGTCCCACCGTGGAACGCGCGGAATTCGGCACTTCAATACCCACGAGCGATTTGCCTGGAATCGGCGCTTCAATGCGGAGAGGGTGCGCGGCAAGCGCAAGCCCCAAGTCGCTTTGCAGTCCGACGATGCGAGAAAGCTTTACGCCTTCCGCGGGCTTTAGCGCGTAGCGCGTGACGGAAGGCCCAACGGTTATCTCGTCCATCTCCACCGTGATGCCGAAGTTCGCGAGAGTACGTTTTATAATATTTGCATTCGCTTTGATATCGCCCACATCCGGTTTGCCTTTGTCGCCGGAGAGAAGTGAAAGCGGAGGAGCCGTGTATGCCATACGGTGAAATGTGCTCACGAGCCCCGGAAGCGCGCTGTCGTCAAGCTCGTTTTTCCCGAGTTCTTTTTTCGCGCTGTACACAACCTCCTCGGTAGTATCAAGGTCATTCTGAGCTTGATTCGGCGTTTCCTCGGGCGCATCAGTCGTCTCCTCGGCCTTTGTGTCATCTTCCATTTCCGCAATTATGAGATTATCGGTATCATCACTTTTCTCCTCATTTTTCTTTCCCCATAAATAAAAACGCGGTAGCGAGAATACAAGACGGGTATCAAACATCAAAAGCAGTGATATGGCGAGTGCCGCTACAAGAAATATAAGCGTGGCGTAAAGGTCAAAGAGCGCGATTAGCGGCCGCGCGACCAAGTCGCCGATGATGCCTCCCGCGCTCTCTTTGAATACGGCAGAGGTAATACCGAGCGAGGAAAGAAAGAAAAGCATTCCGCCCACGACTTTTGTGATTACCCAGTTTGGCTTTGTGGATTTATAAAATGAAATGCCGAGCATCACCGAAAGAAGAGGAAGGATAAAAAAGCCAAGACCGAGCAAGATGTCCAATACACGGAACACTGCGCCGCCAACGACGCCGGACTTTCCCCACGCGGCGAGAATAAAAAAGAGAGAGAGCGCGAAAAAAATGATGGCAATCACGCTGTGTTTCGTCTCATCTTTGAGGCGCGGCGCGGCGTGCGATTTCTCGTCTCTCGTTGCGGGTTTTTCTTTTTTGTCCTTGTCTTTCTTTTTTTGTTTTTGTGCCATAGTGGTATGCGGGAATTATTGCGCGTGTGCGTTTTGTTTTCTTAATAAAAGCGGTATGTACCTCGGGGCAAGCCCCAAACAATATGTATGCGTCTCGCTCGTACATTTACCGTCCCGGAAAGGCGGAGTACTATACCCTTATATTAGCTCCTCGGCTCGGAAATGAGAAAGAGTACTTTCTCATTTCGCTCACTCTATGTCGCTAATAATACCACATAAGAGGATTGCGAGCGTAAATGTAAAATTGGAATATCAAAATGAAAAATGACACTGCAAAATTAAAAATCACAGAAACGGCAGAACATAACCCGACAGCGTATTTCCCATTATTTTGCATTTTTAATTGTCATTTTTCATTTTGCTCTTTACACTTTGAATTTTCTTCCCCCTTGTATTTTCCAATGTCTTTTATATAATGGACACACGAAAACTGGAAAAACGACTAAAAACATCTAAAAGACATTTTTGGCACAAAAGGACAAACAAATTCATTTATAACAGACAGATTATGGACAACAAAAAAGACACCACAAGAGATATTTCAACGGGCGACAGCAACACTGGAAAAGGTGTTGAGGGGCAAGACTATTTCTCGGGCGTGTCTAAAAGGACAGAGAAACTTTCTTCGGCGCTTTATTTGATAACCAATCTCGTATCGGACACAGAGCCGCTCAAATGGGAGTTGCGAAGTCGCGGCATAGACATTATGTCCGACATTTTCGCCTCCAAGATTCATTCGCTTGCCGAACGCGCAATGTTGCTGTCAAGGACACAAAACACCGTATACGAAGTCCTCTCACTCCTTGAAATCGGCCGTGTCGGAGCACTTATTTCGGAAATGAATTGCGCCATTTTGAAGCGGGAATATGGCGTCCTTCTCAACATTTTGCGAGAGGGCGAGCAAATGAAAAGTCCGGCGGAGGAATTTGTTTCAGAACTATTTAAAGAGGAGGAAAAGGCACTGCCGGAAGGGAGCAGAGGAAATGACGCTCATTATAAAGGACACGGCGATGTCCTTTATAATGAGCGGAAGTACAATGTCCTATATAAAAAGACGGCAATGTCCTTTTCAAATAAACAGGTAGATAGCGTGTCCGATAAATCCGTAAAGGACATACAGCGTGGCCGTAATGCAATCGTTGAGGAGAGGCAGTCTAGAAAGAAACTTATAATTGAGCTCATAAAAAGAGAAAAAGAAATTACGATAAAGGACGCAATGTCCGTTATAAAAGGGTGTAGTGAAAAGACAGTTCAGCGTGAGCTCGGTACCCTTGTATCGGACAATGTCCTTAAGAAAGAGGGGAAGAAGCGCTGGTGCAAGTATTCAATGAAGTAGTTTGTAGCTTATAGCTTGTAAGGGGGGGCGCCGTAGGCGCCCCCTTTACAAGCTATAAGCTCTTTATACATTTATACATAAGCTCTCTGCACATTGACTTTTACCCCCCGAAAGCATAGTATAAATAAAGGATTTCTTTACCCGCCTATCCTACCTATACCTACCGGCAATCCACAGTTATCCACATTGTGTTTTGCAGGTTGCGCGGGAAAGAAATATAATAGCAACAGGTGCTATTTTGCGCTTGGAGTTTTATCCTATGTTTTTGCGTATCACCGCGTTGAACCGACTTTTCGCACACCGCTAAATACATAAGCGGACGAAAGCGTAACACGATGCAGATGATGTAAGCGCAAGAGCTTGCGGTTTCCAAAAACGCAGCGGACTGTTCATTGAAAACTAAATAGCGTAACGACACAAAACACGAAACGAAACGGATGCAAAAAGAACGACACGACAGAACGACAGAAAGGCCATCTCACTTATTGCCGCTAAAATCACAGCGCAGAGATGCGCGATGAATTTAGTAAATTATTAATTGCGCGGGGCGAATCAGCATTGTCGAAGTTGATTTACTTTCGCGCAACAAACTTCGCGCGTATTGATTCTTTATTAATAATAAATACGCGCGAATAAAAAAGTTACATAATTATGAGTACAGAATTTAGAAAATCAAAAATCGCAAAAGCAATTTCCGGTTTCGCCGGATTGATGATGGCGATAATGATGGTAGGAGGCGTTGCGGTTGCTCCGGCATCCGCGGTGACGGTTGAAGAGCTCACAGCTCAGATCAACTCCCTTCTCGCCACAATCGCAGGTCTTCAAACCCAGCTTGCTGGGATTACAGGCGGAACAGGCACGGGCTCTTGTGCATACACCTTTGCGACAAATTTGTCACAAGGCAACACGGGCACCGATGTAATGAATTTGCAGAAAGTATTGAATATGAGCGCGGACACGCAAGTGTCGGCATCAGGAGCCGGTTCTCCGGGGAATGAAAGCTCATACTTCGGTCCTGCCACGAAAGCGGCAGTTATCAAGTTCCAGAACAAGTACGCTTCTGAAATCCTTACTCCTGTCGGCTTGACCGCAGGGACCGGATTCGTTGGAGCATCCACGCGCGCAAAGCTCAATGCTATGTGCACGGCGACAGGTACTGAAACAGGCACAGGAACACCGACAGGCACGGGTATCACCGTTTCGGCGGC
>CAYIHM010000021.1:0-9046 GCA_964363265.1 uncultured Candidatus Saccharibacteria bacterium | reverse complement strand
AACAAGCGACGGCCGCAGGTAAATATTCCTGACCCAGTTTGGGTCACCTTTTTTGCTTGCGACAATGCGCTGTTCTTTGGGAGTCCACCGCGCAATTTTCCATGCGAATGACCCATCTTGATCGCAGAACCATTTGTACGCGACCCGCGACCACGGCGAACCCCAACGAAGTCCCCAGCCGATGCCGATACTGTCATGCGCGAAATGAAGCAATGACAGCATAATGAACATCAGGGCGGTCACCGGTGACATTGTAATTACTGCCACAGTAGCCGATCCGAATGCAATGTACAGAACCGGATGATGAAACATTTCGCGGTGTTCGTGGCTGAACTGGTCAATCAGTTTACTGCCGCGACCAATCCGCGCAATTGCCGAAATGATTCCGTCGGTGTCCGGTAAAAGCGCAAAACAAATCGCGACCACAAGCGACCACGGGGTGAGTGAGTAAAATCCGGTTGCATCCCAGAGGATGGCGACCAAGATTCCAAACGCGATATCAAGGAACATGGCGCCCTCCAGTAGTTGATGCATCTGATATAATAAAAGCACAAAAGTATCATTCTGTCAAAGTAAACATGATTATTCGGTTGTGTGCTATAATTTTTAAAAATATGACAAGATTACAATTTCCCAAAGGATTTCTATGGGGAGCGGCGACATCGGCGCATCAGGTGGAAGGGAACAACCGCAACGATTGGAGTGAGTGGGAGAAAGAGAATGCCGAACGGCTTGCGCGCGAGGCAAAGACAAAATACGCGAAATGGCAACAGGAAAAGTTTCCGGAGATGTTTGACCCCGCGAATTATATTTCAGGGAAAGCGGCGGATCATTACAATCGCTACGAAGAGGATTTTGACATCGCGAAATCGTTGGGACACAACGCGCACCGATTTTCCATTGAGTGGTCGCGCGTAGAGCCGAAGGAGGGGGAGTGGAACGAAGAAGCGATAGAACACTATCGCAGTGTTGTTCGTGCGCTCCGCGCGCGCGGCATAGAGCCGTTTGTCACGCTTTGGCATTGGACGTTTCCATTATGGGTCGCAGGGATTGGCGGATTTGAATCAAAAACAACGGGCAAATATTTTGAGCGATACGCGAAAAAAATGGCAACGGTGTTGCCCGAAGTGAAGTTCTGGATCACGCTCAATGAACCGGAAGTATACGCAAGCCACACATATCTGAAGGGTAACTGGACGCCACAAAAAAGAAATTATTTTGTATACCGGAAAGTGATACGCAATATGGTCGCGGCGCATATTACCGCGTATACTGCGATAAAATCAGTGGATAAGGAAGCAAACATTTGTATTGCCAAGCATAATTTATATTTTGAAGCATACAAGGGACGATTCTTGAATCGTATGCTAAAAAAAGCGGTGGATATTTGGTGGAATGATTGGTTTTTGAAAAAAATATCTCGGCATCAAGATCTAATTACAGTGAACAACTATCATCACAATCGTGTCAGTTATGGATTCAATAAGAATGAGAATGAAAAACTTTCTGATATGGCGTGGGAATTATATCCCGAGTCGCTTGCGCTGGTTGCGCGAGAACTTGCAAAATATAAATTACCGATCTATGTCACCGAGCATGGCCTTGCGGACGCTGATGACTCGCGGAGAGAATGGTTTATCAAAGAATCGTTGAGATATCTATATAAAGCAATTGAGGACGGCGCGCAAGTGAGAGGATATCTGCACTGGTCACTTCTTGATAACTTTGAATGGGACAAGGGATTTTGGCCGCGGTTTGGGTTGGTGGAAGTGGATTTCAAAACGCAAGAGCGGAAGATCCGTCCAAGCGCGCTTGAATATGCAAAAATATGCAAAGAGAACGCGCTTGAGGCAAATTACGAATCCGTATAAACACACGAATGAATGGTGATTTGATATACCGCGCATGAAGGCAATTCCTCCGTAGCAATGGAGATTTTGTTTTCGTGTGCTATATGTAAGCTGTTTCATCTACATACTACCGATTGCTTGGTTTGCATACTACATACTACTCACTAAATACTATATACTATCCATATGCCTTGGCTTTTTATCGCAATTGGCGCATATTTTTTGACGGCGGTAAATTCCGTCGTTGATAAGTATTTATTGCACCGTACCGACCCGCATCCGGTGGCATACGCATTCTATGTTGGTATTTTCAGTATTTTCACGCTGATTCTCACGCCATTCGGACTTGATTGGCCCGGATATTCGCAAGCGTTCGCGGCGCTTTCGGTGGGAGCCGTATTTTTATGCGCGCTCATCGCATTTTTTACCGCGCTCAAGGCCGACGAAGCATCCCGTATCGTAGCGCTTGTGGGAGGGATTACCCCCATCTTCATCCTCATTTTTTCCGCGTTTCTTTTGGAGGCGCCTTTCGTAACGCACGAATATTATGCGCTTGCGCTTTTGGTGGCCGGCGGCGTACTCATTTCATTTCGCAGAAGCAAGACCTGCGGTATTTTTGAACTGCACAAATATGAATGCGTGCGCAGTACGGAGATCGCCCTCCTTTCCTCAGTGCTGTTCGCGCTTTTTTTCGTGCTGGCAAAATTCGTTTTCAGCAATCAGGAGTTTATTTCAGGATTTGTGTGGACGCGGATAGGCAGCTTTCTCGCGGCGCTTTTGTTGTTGCTTATACCGGCCGCGCGCGCGCATATTTTTCACACAACCAAAACGGCAGGTGCAAAGGCGGGGGCTCTTTTTATCGCGAATAAAACATTGGCGGGAGTTTCATTTTTTCTGCTTAATTATGCAATCTTCCTAGGTAACATCGCAATCGTGAATGCGCTTGAGGGGGTGAAGTATCTTTTTGTCCTGATTTTGGCGTATTATTTCTCCACGCGGATGCCGCATATTTTGCGCGAACAGGTAACGCCGCTCGTTGTCGCTCAAAAGGTCGGCGCGGTCGCGCTCATTTGTGCCGGACTATTTATATTGGCAATGGCGTAAAGACGGAATATTGCGACAATGAAATTGCATATCCATCATCCGGGCAGAAAAACAACCATAGCGCTTTTTGCAGTCTTATTTCTTGTGCTTGGGGTAATGGATATTGCGTACAATCGCCCCGCGAGGGCGAGCGGCGTCGCGCAATGGGGCGTTACATTTTCGCACACATTCGGGAAATATATCGGCATTGACTGGCGCGAGTTGTATTTCGCCATTTTGGATGATCTCAAGGTGCGCAATATCCGTATTCCGGTATATTGGCCCGTCATTGAGGCAACGGAGGGAAATTTTTCTTTTGATGATTATGATTTTATGGTGCGGGAGGCGGAGGCGCGTGACGCAAAACTTATTCTTGTCGTGGGCAAGCGTGTGCCCCGCTGGCCGGAATGTCACATTCCCGAATGGGCGAATGGCCGTTCTCAAGATGAACAGGAGGCGGCGCTCAAAAACGCAATCATTAAGACCGTGGAGCGGTATAAATATTCCGACGCGGTAGTGGCGTGGCAGGTGGAAAACGAGCCGTTTCTGGTTCTTTTCGGAGAATGTCCGCCGCTTCGCGCCGCCGATCTGGATGCGGAGATCGCTTTGGTGAAATTGCTTGATCCGTTGAAGCCGGTGATCGTCACCGACAGTGGTGAACTCTCCGTATGGCTACCGGCGTACAAGCGCGCGGATATTTTCGGCACTACTATGTATCGCTCGGTGTGGAGCGACCACATAAGTCCATACATCGGTTATTTCACCTACCCGCTCCCGCCGCAATTTTTCTGGCTGAAAGCGAACATTTCCCGCGCACTGTATGGCGATAAGCCGATTATCGTTTCCGAATTGCAGGCGGAACCGTGGGGGCCTGAATTTTCGCGCATCCTCACAATGACGGAAAGCGAAACGGCGGAGACGATGAGCCATACACAATTTTACGACAACATCGCGTACGCGCGCGAAGCCGGATTTTCCGAAGTGTATTTGTGGGGCGTTGAATGGTGGTATGCAATGAAGGAACAGCGCGGCGATCCGTTCTATTGGGAGGCGGCGCGAGAATTATTCAAGTAAACATATAATTTTACTATTAAACGCAGTCCGTTAGCTGTATAATTATGTGACGCGAGGGATGAAGGTTCACAAAGTGAACCTTCATCCCGCGCATACGAGGTCGGTAATATAGTCGCGACAATATTGTTTCAGATGATACCATCCACACAACAAAGAAGCACCGAGAACGAAATTCCAATGCCGTCCGACAGTGAGCGTCTTTTCGTACAGCATCATCAGGTGCTTTTGGCGTATACGGTTTTTGGCGCTATCGCATTCCTTCTCGTTTTGGGCGTGCTGGAAGCAGGTCTTTTTTTCTACGACTACTTTTTATTCGCGAAGGCTACACTTTACACTTTCACAACATTCATTGCCGCGATTCTCGGTGTAATATTTTTGTATCGTTTTATCAGCATAGCTCTTCAAAAGCTCCACACCGCTGAAGAGGTGATTGCAACGCTTCGCGGAAGCAAGGAGCGTTTCGCGCTCGCAATAGCCGGTGCCTCTGAAGGTGTTTGGGATTGGGATATCGCCACCAATAATTTCTACGTATCGGCACAATGGAAAAAACTTCTTGATATCGGAGAAAACGATACAGTTACGCGCAAGGATTGGGAGGAGCGAATTCATCCTGATGATAAGGGGGCTGTGGAAAAGGCGATTACATATCATTTGGAGCGCAACGCGACATTTTATAAGGCAGAATATCGCGTTAAAACGCGTGCGGGCTCGTATAAATGGTTTCTTGACAGAGGCAAGGCGTCTTGGAGTTCGGAGGGGAAACCGGTGCGTATGGTGGGAGCCTCGCGCGACATTACAAACATTAAGAATGTTGAGGAGGTTTTGAAAAGCAAAACTGTTGAATTGGAGCGAGCTAAGGGGAAAATAGAGGAAGAAGTGCGCAATACAAAGAAATTTCAGCAGGCGGTGGCGGCGGCGACTGACGCGATAACCATAATGATACCAACGGGAGCTATTGTATACGCGAATCCGTCGTGGGAAGCGCTCACCGGGTACGCATTTGCCGAAGCGGAGGGGAAAAATTTCGCATTTCCTTACGCGGAAAAAACGCCGCGGGAGATACTTTCAAAACTGTGGGAAACGGTAAAAAATGGAACACCGTTTGTGAGCGAAGAAATGGTGGGGAAACGTGCAGACGGAAGCGAATATAAAGCGGAGGTTTCCGTCTATCCGATAGTGGAGGGCGGGCGAACAATATTTTACACGGCACTGGAGCAAGACATCACCAAACGTTTTGAGGTGGATAAGGCTAAAACGGAATTTGTGTCGCTCGCTTCTCATCAATTGCGTACGCCGCTTTCCGCGGTACGATGGTATTCGGAAATGCTTCTTGCCGGAAGTGCGGGTTCTTTAAATGAGACACAGGAGAAATATGTGAAGGAGGTGTATACCGCGAGCAAGCGAATGATAGAGCTCGTTGGCGCGCTTTTGAATGTGTCGCGTATTGACTTGGGAACATTCGCAATTGACCCGAAGCCGACGGATTTGCGCGAACTTTCGGCGAGCGTCGTTAAAGAGCTTGAACACCAGATCGCCTCCAAAAAACTTATCTTGAAAGAGAAATACTCAAAAGATTTACCGATGTTAAATGTGGACCCTGCGCTTATGCGGATGGTGTTTCAGAATCTTATTAGTAATGCGGTAAAATACACTCCTGACAATGGGACGATTGCTATTGCGCTCGCTTCGCAGGGAAACAATGTGCTGATTTCCGTTGTTGACAATGGGTACGGTATACCAAAAGAGCAACAGGATAAGATATTCACAAAATTGTTCCGCGCCGACAATGCCCGCGAGGTTGACCCATCCGGAACGGGACTTGGCCTTTATATTGTGAAGGCCATAATGGAAAAGTCTGGCGGTTCCATCAGATTTGAGTCGGAAGAAGGCAATGGGGCGGCATTTTATGGTATACTTCCATTAAGCGGTTCGCCGGGTCGTGGCGGGACGAAACAGTTGGAATAGAAAAGTCCGATGGCGTTGGAATTTCAGAAATGGTGTATAATATATAGAATATAAAAAGTAGAATTAATTTTAATAAAAATATGGACACGGATCAAAAAACAATTCTTATTATGGAGGATGACGAATCGCTTATGGAAGCGATAGACCACCAGTTTACTATGGAGGGATTCAAAGTGCTTACTGCCAAAAATGTGGAAGAGGGATTGTATAAGCTGGAAAATGTCGGCGGCGTAGATGTCATTTGGCTTGACCACTATTTGTTAGGAAAAGAAAACGGCCTTGATTTTGTCGTGAAGGTTAAAAATAACAATGAATGGCGCAATGTGCCGATTTTCGTAGTTTCCAATAGTTCCGGAGCTGACAGCATTCAGTCGTATATGCGTCTTGGCGTGAACCAATATTATACGAAGGCTGATTATGATTTGAGCCAGATTATTAAGGATATCCGTTACGCGCTTACCGAAGAAGGAAAGAAGCAAGGCGAGAGCGCTATGTAATATATGAGCGAACCAAACGGGAAAAAGATTTTAATTGCGGAAGATGAAGAATCACTGCGCACTGTGCTTTCTGATGCTCTAGTCGCGCATGGTTTTCAGACAATTCTCGCAAAGGACGGGCAAGATGCTGTCGTGCAGGCAAAAAGCGCGCACCCGGACTTGATTCTGCTTGACGTGCTGATGCCGCGTATGGATGGTCGCGCGGCGCTGAAAGCCTTTCGCGCAGACCCCTCATCGCGTAATACGCCTATTATTTTCCTTACGAATTTAAGCGAGCTGGACACAATATCAGATGCGCTGGACGCGGATGTGTCGGGGTATATCGTTAAATCCGATTGGAGTATTGAAGACATCGTGAAGAAAGTGAGAGATCAATTGGGGATGGCGTAGGTTTTTTTGAAATTAAAATTTGAGATTTCCATTTTACATTTGAAATATGGACTGGCACACCGCACTTATAGTGATACACCTTATTGGAACCGCGCTCGGCGTGGGCGCGGCGACGTTTGCAGAAATCTTTTATATAAAATCGTTGCGCGACGGGGAGATTGACCCGACTGAAAGCGGTTTTCTACAGGTCACATATCGTATAATGCGAATCGCCCTTGTTTTACTTGTTCTTTCCGGTTTTGGATTTCTTGTTTTGTATCGGCTCACAGGCCTTGAGGATCGTTTGTACAGTCCGCTTATATGGGCAAAACTCAGCATAGTGATAGTGATACTCATAAATGCCATTCTTTTGCAGACACGGCGTATCCCTATGTGGCTTGGCAGCGCATTTTCGTTCGCTTCATGGTATGGCGCAATGCTTCTTATGCCGCTTCGCAAGGCAATAATGCCAGTTTCGTATCTTGAAATAATGATGTGGTATGTTGTTTCTGTACTTGTCATCGCGGGTGTTCTAGCGATTATTAGACGCGCATTTGGCGTTGAACATTAAGCAGGGTTTGTATTAGAATTATTATTATGAATTCTTTTCTTATTTTCACACTTGTCGCGCACATTATACTGGGGCTCATCGCCATCGCGGCATTATACGCGGTCTGGATGGGGCTTTTGAAAAAACGCTTGGCAGCGCGATTTCTTGCGTGGTCGGCGTGGATAAGCGCAATTTCTTTTTTCCTTTCTTGGCTTTCAGGAGGGTATTATTATGTCGTGCATTACGGCAAAGCGGTGAAGCCGCTTATAAAGGCAGGTCCGTATCCGTGGGCGCATACTGTCGTTATGGAGGCGAAGGAACACATATTTTTGTTTTTGCCGTTCTGCGCGCTGGTGATTGCCCTCGCTATTTCGTTTCTTGGGCCGAAAATTGAAGAATATCCGGTCATTCGCCGCGCACTCGCTTTTCTTACGGGTATCGCGGTGTTTGTCGGCATCGCCATAACGCTTTCCGGCGTGCTTATCTCCGGCGCCGCGCGTTAAACGTTTAACCATATTTCAAATATATGAATGACACAAAAGCATTTCGCTTAATTACTTCAACGGCGATTTCCGCGGCAATCACGGCGCTCTTTATCGTCGGTATTACTATTGGCGCAGAAATTATACCATTGCTAAAGAGCTGGATTGCCACGACATTTTACCATCACTGGGTTGGGAAGGGGATTCTTTCCGTAATCTTGTTTGTGGTCGTGGCGGTTATCACATTTGTTTTTTCTAATGCCACGGATGACCGCTCGGCACACCGCGCGCTTATGGCTCTTTTTTGGGCCGTTTTATTCGGCACGATCGTGCTGGGCGCGTTTTTTTTCTACGAAAGCTTTGCGCACTGAAGCATAGTGCGATATAATATTTAACAATATGGAAATAAAAAAAGTTTTTGTTCTTTTGGGTCACACCGATAGCGAAACATTTTCCGGCGCCCTTGCGGATGCGTATGAAAAAGGCGCGCGTGCGGCTGGGCATCAGGTGGAACGCATCAACGTCGGCGATCTTCACTTTGACCCCGTCTTACATAAGGGATATAAGGTCATTCAGGAGCTGGAGCCGGATCTAAAGAGGGTGCAGGAAACGATAAAATGGGCCGACCATATAGCTATTTTTTACCCGAACTGGTGGGGGACAATGCCGGCATACCTGAAAGGAATGTTTGACCGTATGTATTTGCCGGGGTTCGCTTTCAGGTTTCGCAAAGAAAGCGCTCTTTGGGATAAATTATTGAAAGGCAAGAGCGCGTGCGTGTATATTACAATGAACACCAACCCTCTTTTGGCGCAATTTTTTTGGGGCGACAATAGCAATGAGATTAGGCGGAATATTTTGGAATTTGCTGGTATTTCTCCGGTACGACTCGTTAAAATCGGTCCCGTAGAAAAAATGGCGAAAGAAAAATTGGATAAAATAATCACTCGCACCGAAGAAGCCGGCAGAAACGTGCGATAACGCAAATATGAACTGCTTTTGTTTTTTGACATATAAAAACGGTCGTCAGTAAGTGTCAAAAATTGTTTACTACCGAAAAAGCCGCCGCGTCTTTGCCATTTGGGATATTTTCTACTATGTTGGTTTATGGGCGACCGTTCGCTGGCTGTCATCGTTTCTGACTCCCGATGTGCTTTTTCTTATTCCGGTTCCATG
>CAYIHM010000020.1:5971-9375 GCA_964363265.1 uncultured Candidatus Saccharibacteria bacterium | reverse complement strand
GTAAGAATTTCCTTGGTCAATTCCCCTTTATTGTAATAATTTTTCATCATATATATATACTAACACATCCTTCCCAATTGGGAAGGATGTGTTAGTAGGTGGGAGCTGGAGATTCTTCAAGAGGTTCTTCAAATAGTGGGTGTATGGATAAGCGCAGTGAAAAACTTGACTTTGGGGTGATTTTGTGTATTATTGTGGCAGTTGTTTTTTGTTAACCAATTTCATTTCCCATATCTTTTACACTACTTCCGCGTATGCGGAGAGGAGAATAAAATGCGATTCGTATTTGCATTGCTCTGTTGGACTGGAATGTACGCACTCACTGTGTACATCGCCGGGTCATTCCTTGGCACCCTTATGACAATCGGCGTGTGGGTGCTGGAGGTTGGGTTCACCACCCGCGCTTTTATGGTTTCGGTGCCTGAGGCGTGCGGGTTGGTCACAATCGACCTCCTAAAAAGTCTCGTGCGTGGTATGCTTTCCGGGTGGAATCATCCATTCTACAACCTGCGAGTATACAGCACGGGACTCCATTTCCGTTTTCCGTGGGAACAAGTAAAGGAGGGGAATTATATCAACCTCCGTGTTGTAACATTCCCATTCAGAGAGGAAACATACCCGTCAAAAGACGGCCCGCTGATGAAAGCGGACTGGTCCATCCAGTTTCATCCTCGTCTTGAAATGCTGCCATTTTGGATCAAAGTGGGCATTTCAACGATAATGGAAGGACTCCACGAGGTTGGGAGGTCGTTTTTGTCCAGTGAGATCAAAAAAATGGATCCGGAGCAGGTGCGGCTGGGACAAAAAGACCTGGAAAACGGGCTCCGGGAACACTTCAATCTGGCCACGCATCGAGTAGATGATGCTGGCCTGCAGACGGGATTATCCACCCT
The DNA here is from genome assembly GCA_964363265.1 of uncultured Candidatus Saccharibacteria bacterium. GTDB lineage: Bacteria > Patescibacteriota > Minisyncoccia > Phycocordibacterales > JBBUEZ01 > JBBUEZ01. Next base: position 8,482 of record CAYIHM010000020.1, on the reverse strand, counting down.
GACAGGAAAGTCGCCAAGTCCGAATGTCTCACTTGAGGACTTTTACGGCATTGAGCTCGCAAAGACCTCAATTGCCGATGTGGACTATTCAGCAGAATACCAGAAGGTGCTGGAAAGCCGAGCGGTCGCAGAAGAGTTGGGAAAGATCAGCGACAAGCTGACCACGGGTGGCATCACACCGGATAAGGCGCTTGAAACCGCGATGGTGATAAACAAAAATGTCACCAAGGAAATAAGGGAGAATGTCCAAGAAATACGAGGTGAGGGGGCAACCGCTATCGCCTCGTTCCTTATGGCGCTGGCCAACGCGGCCGGTAAGGGGGGGTAAATAATGGAAACGGGGAATGAAGAACTCCACAGCGCGAAGGAAAAGCGTTTTGTGGATGAAGGGCAAAAAATCTTCAAATGGATTCCGGCGGCGGCGATCGTTGCATTTCTCCTCATCGTCGTAATCCAGGTGAAAAGCTGCAAAGAAGAACGGGCGAAAGACCCGCCGCCGCCACCAGCTGCAACGGCGCCGGCGGCGAGTACAGAGTCGCACATCCACATACTGGAAAATTACAAGGATGTTACCCCGTGGTTTCGCCCAAGGAAGGGGTTCCGAAGAGATTGGGAAACCACCGGCGGAACCGCCGGGGTGTGCACCCCGAATGGGCGGTGTGAACTGGATGACGAGAGACGGTATGTCTCCGTTGATCCGAACACGCCAATTCAATTTGAGTCCATGGAACGGAATGGGCGTGTAACGATAAAGATAATATACACGCCAAATTAGTTAGGCACCAAGTGGGAAGCTCGCGCTTCCCACTTTTTTTATTAACTTTAAACAAAAAAGCGGAGCTTTCGCGCTTTTTTGTTTTACTGTATTTCTCTATATCCGCGGGCCGCCGAAGGTGCCGGTTACCAGATTAATGATCCCGTATACCGCAACCATAATGAACATCCCGACAAGACCCCAGATGAGATGCTGTTTGCCTTGTGTCACCTCATTTTCATCATCCGCCCGCAGGATAAACCTTGCGCCACCCCATATAAAGAAAAGGAATGCGAGCGCAAAAAGAATGCCAACAATCGGATTAATGATGTTCTGCACCACCTTTGCAATCAACTGCTCAAATGTGGCGGCATACGCAATTTGTGGAAGTAGAAAATTCATTATCTATCGTGTGCGCATACATTTAATTGCCCACCGCGAAATGCACGTTAACGCACCGTAGGAATAAACCCTGCGCCGGAACCGCCTTGCTGAATACCGAACGTGCTGCCGATTAAACCTACGAGCCCCCAGATTGATACCATCACAAAAAGCGCGACAATGCCCCATATCATAATCTCGCGCCCATTTTCTTTTTCCTCTGTGCCGGATTTCAAAATATAATTCGCAAGACCCCAAAAAAAGTAGATGACCGCCAATGTGATGAGAATCGGGATAAGGAGATTCAATAAATCCTGCACTTGTGCCGCAATGGAATTAAATGTCGCGGCAAAAGCAAATGTCGGTAATGTGAATGTCCCCGCCAATGAAAGAATTTTTTTCATATACATATTGCGCGCCATAAGTTTGACGCTTTAAGCTTTTATAAATAAAATAATAATTGCGTATAATACTACACTTATGATACTTTATGCTTCACCGTATGACAATACCCGAGTGTGGATAGTGTGAAAACAATCATTCCGGGTCTATAAGGAAAAAGTGTACTTCGCGATGGAAAGTATGCTCCAGATGCTCGCCATAACGAAAAATGCAACCACTCCCCAAAACATCATCTTCTTACCGCTTTCTCTCCCCTCCTCGCTGTCGGCGCTTAATATGAATTTGCCGACGCCAAAAAGGAACCCTGCTAGCGACGCCAAAAAAAGAATGGGTACTATGATACCCACAATATCCTTGACGATGTCCGTTATACCGCGCAGGTCTTTCGGCGCCGCGTAGGCGGATACTGCCATTGGAACAGCTATGGCGGCAACAAGAAGAAAAAGTGTACTCATAATGCGTGTTTTGCTATTTCAATGAATTGATAGTTCCCTCAAGCGCGGTGGCTATAACCTGCGCCAAAAGAATGATGCCGGCGCCGACCACCGCCCACAAAAACGCATTCTTCGCTTTGGTAATCTGCTCGTCCTTCCCCTGCGCCGACACAAAAAGAAAACCGGCGTATATGATGAAAAGAACGGCGACAGGCGTTCCAATCAATACGGCAAGCTCCAAAATTTTTTGGATAAAGGCATAAAGCGTGGTGGTGGAACCGAGGGGGTTTTCCAGCGCGACATTGATTCCCAGCGTAGAGGCCGCAAACACCGCTTGCGTAACGCTAAGCAAAGCAAGAATCGCAGTGACTGTAATATTATGTCGCATTGTGTTCATAAATTATTTACCCAATAAATTGAAGGCACTGGGGACACCAAGGCCGCTTAGGATTGTCTTGACTATAAGCCACGCGGCGAGCGCGACCACGATGCCTATCACCGTGTCGGTGAATATCTCGTGCGCCTTGCTTACCTTGCCAG
>CAYIHM010000020.1:0-5871 GCA_964363265.1 uncultured Candidatus Saccharibacteria bacterium | reverse complement strand
ATTCTCCCACATCTACCGCTCTTGTGTAAAGCGCCGCATCTCGGCGGACGCCTGCGACACCGCCTCGCTCACGCGAAACCGCCCAGACGAAATGCCCTCCGCCATATCTTTCAATATAGTGTACGTCTCTTTCGGCGCCGGGTCCAGCCAACCGCGCGCCATAAGCGCGCTGTCGTAAAACACGGAGTTGAAAGAGTCCGTCTGTTTTACCGCAAGAATATCGCGCCGCGGAGGGGGCAATTTGAACACTTTTCCAATCTCGTCGGATATATCCTTGCCGGTCAAAAGATACGCAACCTGAAATGACGCTCCTGTCCTTGCGCCATTTTTCGCTATCGCTATCGCCTGCATTTCACCGAATGTGATGCGCGCGGTATTTCCTCTTATCTGCGGAATTGGCGCAATATCAAAATTGAGATGCGGATTTTTCGTTACAATGTCGGAAAGTTCGCTTGCCAATCCGAAATAGACGCCGAGGTCGCCCGCGGTAAACATATCGCGAGAGGAAGGCAGAGACCTGTTCCATGAATATACGGGCTGTGCCGGATTTGCGAATTCGGCGTAGAAACGCACGGCTGATTCCGCCGGACGGTCGGCCTGATTAACGCTCTGCCCAAACACTATTTCAAGCCCTTCATCGCCTCGCACGGCTATTTTATCGCCCGTTTGCAAGACAACCGTCGCGAGAATTTCTTTCGCGTGGTCCACATTTGCAAATTCACCGAATGCGACCGTTGCCTGCGCGATATTCCCCGCCGAATCCTTTTTTGTCATCAAGGGCGCGATGGTAAGAAATTCGTCCCAATACTCCGGCGTACGCGCCACGCCCGCGCCTGAAAAAATATCACGATTCCAATACATCACGAGCGGGTCCACGATAAACGGAAGAGCGATGATGCCCTCCGGCGCCATATACAATTCGCTTTCTTCTATGAATGTATCTTTGAACGCGCGCTCATTGATGGACTCGTACGGAATCGGAAAAACCTTATCGCTATGCCGCACGATTAGGTCCTGCGGAAGCATAAAAAGGTCTGGCCCGCTCCCCGCCGCAAGCGCGCTTATCAAATCGGACTCAAATGTCGCAGGGTCTTTCTCCACATATTTGATTGTAAATTCATCGCGGTGGTCGTTGTTGAATTGCTCCGTGATTGCGCGAAGTTTATCGTCCGATATGGTCCCCCATAGAACGATTTCACCGGCAAAATTCCTCGTTGAACCGCCAAAGCCCGGTATAATACCGGTAAAAATAAGTACGGCAAGCGTTATAAAAACGACGAATGCTATTGTGAGGCCGAGTTGAAATGTGGACATAAAAAAATTTAAAATTAAAATTTTGAATCATTTCTCAAACACCATTCCATAATGATGCTCTCCCGCTTCAATATCGCGCCCATAGGCGAATCTCGCGTTCTCCAACATTTTCCGCGCGTCGTTTTTCTTAATCACGTGGTCAGGATGCGGCCCCAACCCGCCGAATGAATCAGCCCAATCAATGAGAAGGAGTTTGCCTCCTTTTTTGAGCACGCGACCCGCTTCGCTTAAAAGCCCCATTTTATTTTCCGACTGGAAAAGCACGTTTGAAACAATCACTACATCAACACTGCCGTCCGCGAGCTTGGTGCCGTGAGGTTCTTCAATGTCGCCCCACAGTATTTCAATATTGGAAAGTCCTTCTTTCTTGGCCGCCGTTGTCACGGAAGAAAGAAGTTCTTTCTGCACATCAATGGCATATACGCGCCCGCTCTCCCCCACGCGCCGTGCCGCAGCCACCGCGTACGCACCGGTGCCCGCGCCAAAATCAGCGACAATCATTCCCTCTTTCAAAAAAGACTGCGCGATATTTTTTTCGGGGTCAGAAAACATAATAAATTCAAAATTAAAATCTCAAAATGGAAAATAGAAATGCAAAATTGAAATACCAAAATGGGAAATGAAGAGCGGATTATAATACACTAAATACTCCGTGTTTCCTTATTTCTTGTTTCTTGAAATTTTAATTTTACATTGTCATTTTGCATTTTGAGATTTACACTTTACATTCTTATTATACCGCACCTTACCACATCAATTCAATCAATTGCGGTTGGTGGCAAGTTGTTGGTTGTTTGTATCTCCTAAAAGCACACCCACGACGCGATCTGGTCTCCTTCACGCAATTTCATAATGCGCACGCCCTGCGTCTGCCGTCCGAGCGATGGTATAGCGTTCATATCCGTGCGAATTACCTGCCCTTTCTTTGAAATCACAACCATCTCGTCAACGACATCGGTAATCACTTTCGCGGAAATTATATTGCCCGTTTTCGCGGTTACTTTTGCAGTCTTAATGCCGGAACCGCCGCGTTTTTGTATTTTATATTCCTTCATCATCGTTTTTTTACCATAACCGCCCGCGCTCATCACCATAAGCGCGGCACCGCCTGCGTCCGCCTTCTTCACCGCGTCCGCGCCGATCAAAATATCGCCCTTGCCAAGACGCATCGCGCGCACGCCAGCGGCGCCACGTCCCATTTCGCGGATATCGCTTTCCTTAAATCTGATTGACTGTCCTTTCGTCGTGGCGAGAGCAATATCATCCCCTTTCTCCACGAAAATCGCTGAGAGTAATTCATCTCCTTTCGCGAGCTTGATGGCAAGCAAACCGCTTCTGCGCACATCTTTAAAACTCTCCGCAAATACTTTTTTCGCCGTGCCTTGTTTCGTCACCATAAAGAGAGAAAGCCCTTGCATCTCTTTCACCGTCTTCGGCATAGCAAGCACCGATGTTACGCGCTCGTCCGCTTCAAGCGATATAAAGTTTACCACCGACTTTCCCTTTGTGGCGCGTTTGCCTTCCGGAATTTCATACATCTTGATCTGATATGCCTTGCCGCGGTCGGTAAAGAAAAGAAGGTCGCTGTGCGTGCTCGTGGTCACAAAAGTCGTAACGAAATCCTCCTCTTTAGTATTGAGGTCTATCACGCCCACACCTCCGCGTTTCTGTTTTCTATATTCCGAAGGGTCCGTGCGCTTCACATATCCGCCGCGCGTCAAAACGAGCATCGCGTCCTTCTCTTCAATCAAATCTTCCGGTGCCATAATGCGCGCCTCGCTCGCCACCACGCGCGTCTTGCGGTCATCGCCGTATTGTTCTCTTATCTTCACGAGCTCATCCTTTACAACGGCAAGAATCTTTTTCGTGTCAGCGAGCAGAGCTTTCAAATGAGCGATGAGCTCTTTCTTTTCTTTCAACTCGTTTTCTATCTGCTTGCGCTCAAGACCGGCGAGTTTCTGGAGTTTCATTTCCAAAATCGCGGCGGCTTGACGGTCGCTAAATTTGAATTCCTTCATCAAATTCGCCGCGGCGGCCGGTGTATCCTTTGACGCTTTAATTACCTTGATAACTTGGTCAATATGGTCAAGCGCTTTTTTGAGGCCTTCCAAAATATGCGCGCGCTCCTCCGCCTTGCGCAATTCAAATTTTGTGCGGCGCGTTACCACATCCTGGCGATGCTTTATAAATTCCTCCAAAATGCTCTTTAAAGAAAGCGTTTGCGGAACGCCGTCTACAAGCGCCACCATATTAAAATTAAATGTGCTTTCAAGCTCGGTGTGCTTGTATATATAGTTCAGGATTTTTTGCGGTTGAGCGCCGGACTTTACGTCAATGACAACGCGCGTGTCCTTCGTGGACTCGTCACGCAACCCCTTGATGCCTTCCACTTTTTTCTCACGCACGAGGTCGGCAATCTTCACGATGAAATCCGCCTTGTTGACGCGATATGGAATTGAGGTGATAACTATTTGATAATTGCCGGCTTTTTGTTCCACAATTTCTGCTTCACCGCGGCACACAACCCCGCCGCGCCCTGAAGCATATGCGTGCTGAATATCGTGTTTGCCAAAAACAATCCCGCCCGTGGGGAAATCAGGGCCCTTCACAAACTGCAAAAGGTCTTCCGCGGGTGCCTTCGGATTGTCTATCAAATGCGTCGTGGCGTCCAATACTTCGCGAAGATTGTGCGGAGGAATATTTGTCGCCATACCGACGGCGATACCAAGCGTACCGTTCAAAATGAGATTCGGCACTACAGCCGGAAGATACACCGGTTCTTTGCGCGTGCTGTCATAATTCGGCCTCCATTCCACTGTTTCTTTTTCCAAATCGTGGAGCATCTCACCCGCAAGGCGCGACATCTTTGCTTCGGTATAACGCATAGCCGCGGCAGAGTCGCCGTCAACGGAATTATGCACGAACACGCCGGAAGCCAGCGCAAAATTATGCGTACCTGCAATAGTAAGGTCGTATACGTCGGCACGCTGTTTTTGAAATACTATTTTTTTAACTTTGTGGTTCTTACTTATCTCTGCGGTAACTCTTTGAACATCGCCGGAATAATATTTCGCTAAACCAGTTTCCCATTTTGCTGCACGACTCGTCGGGTACAGAACTTTTCTCGCGCGCATATATGTCTCGGCGGATAACACCCCCATATGTTCCATCACATATGCGCATACGGCGTCAAATTTGACTCTTCCTGTCTTATTTGTTGTATGGTTTTTATTCCCCCTGATAATGTTCCCGCGCATTACCTCGCGATATTCCGGATTTTCCCACAATCTTTTCAGTGTTCTCGTTGCACGTTTACTAAACTCCTCTCTTACCTCCGGGTGGTCTTGTATGTACTGCTTATTGACGGCACTGAGGGTTCCGCGCATTCTTTCTCTATACTTTGACTCTCCCCAATTTTTCTGATTTCTTTCTGAAAGCCGTTTTGAATATTTTTCCCTATTCTGCGGGTTACCCCAGAATTTCCTTCTTCCATCAGCAAGTTTTTTTACATATTCAGGGTCACTGCTATGCCTCTCTGCCGCAATATCAGAATGCAGTTTCCAATGATCCCTCCATTGCATTCTCTGTATATTTTCAGGATTATTATTCAACTTATTGAAATCCGTATGATGACGAACCCTGCCGCTCTTCTTTGCATATATTTTATTCTTAATATTGTACTCATCCGCCAAATGATGCGCGAAGACCCATGCGCTGTCCTTGGGATTAAATATCATTTCATACCCGAGCATTTCTTTAATTTTCACGTCATCTTTGTTTGATTGACGCGCATAGAGTGGCATAAGCGACACGCCATTTTTTAAATCCTGCGCTTCTGTATATGTACCATCTTTCAACATGAACATATGGTCCAACGTACATTTGATTTCCTCGTCATTATCAAGAATGACGCTCATTATCTCGGCCTTTTTCTTCGTTAGTCGCGGCTTTATTATTTTTGCTATTTCTACATTTCCACAACTATTGATGGTAAATGTGTAATTTGTCTTCCCTTGTTCATTTTCTTTTATGAGTCTGGCAAATGAAAGTTTCCTGCCATCAGCAAGCTGTATTTTCGTATCTTTTGTAAAACAACCGAAGTTTCCTTGTCCGATAATTAGCGGATAACGCATAGAGAAATCCTGCGTCATTTTTACCATAGCGTCATATACTGAAATATCGCCGTGCGGATGATATTTCCCGAGCACATCTCCCACCACCGCGGCGGACTTCTTAAATCGCGCCGAAAAAGAAAGCCCTATATCGTTCATTGAAAAAAGTATTCGTCGGTGCACCGGTTTTAGTCCATCGCGCACATCCGGAAGAGCGCGCGCCGTAATAACGGACATAGCGTAATTCAAATAAGACTCCTTCATTTCGGAGCTTATGTTTGAACGTATAATACCGTCTGTGCGTTCCTTTGGAACGGCTATTTCATCTTCCTTTTGTGACATATAGATGCGTTAATCTATTGTGTACAGTATAGCACAAAATGTGCCGCGGTGCGAGCGAACCGCAATAAACCTCAGCGACATAATGTAACCAAAGTATAATGTA
>CAYIHM010000019.1:0-9667 GCA_964363265.1 uncultured Candidatus Saccharibacteria bacterium | reverse complement strand
CGTCTTGGCAAGGTGGAAGACCGTCTCGGCAAAGTAGAGGATCGTCTTGGCAAGGTGGAAGATCGTCTTGGCAAAGTAGAGGATCGTCTTGGCAAGGTGGAAGACCGCCTTGGCAAAGTGGAAGACCGTCTCGGCAAAGTGGAGGAAGACCTCAAAGAAGTTCGTGAGGATGTAAAAGCGACGCGGCGTGATGTTTTGGATATCGGCGACCGTTTTGTTCCGCGTCCAGAGTTTGACCGCCTCTTTATACGCGTTGGCAAGCTTGAGCAAAGACCATCCGCAAAAATAAGGTAGCATTAATATACAATGCCCCGTGTGAGAAATTTTAGAATTTCTCACACGGGGCATTCTGTTTTTTATCTCGCGCTGGACATTTTCGCGCGTTTGTGTAAAATAGGCGCTATGTTTAAATTGGTTGCCGAAAAGAGAGATGGAGGCGCGGCTCTGGATGTAATTAGAAAAGCAGGGAAGGTTCCGGCCGTTTTTTATAGCGGAAAAGTATCTGCGACTTCTATTTTCGTGCCTACCGCCGCGTTTAAAAAGGTTTGGAAAGAAGCGGGGGAATCATCCGTGGTTACTCTTGAGCTGGACGGCAAGAATGTTGATGTGCTTATTCACGACGTTGCTTTTGACCCGGTGCGCGATGAGCCTATTCATATTGATTTCTACGCGATAGACAAGGACACAAAAGTTACGGTAAGCGTACCTCTTGAATTCATTGGTGAATCGGCTGCGGTTAAAAATCTCGGCGGGACACTCCTTAAAGTGATGCACGAAATAGAAGTGGAGGGATTGCCGAAAGATTTGCCGCACGACGTGAAAGTGGATATCGGAGCGCTTGAGACATTAGAAAGTCATATTGTAGTTTCAGACCTTAAACTTCCCGCGGGTGTTGTCGCCAAGAGCGATGTGGGGGAGACGGTCGCGCTTATTACGATACAAAAAGAAGAAGTGGAAGAAGCACCAGAAGCGGTAGACCTTTCCGCTATAGAGGTGGAAAAGAAAGGGAAGAAGGACCTGCCTGCGCAGGCGGGAGAGGAAGGAACATCAGCTTAAAGTCTATAAAGTTGTAAAGTCTATAAGGTCCATAAAGTCTATAAAGTTGATGCGGAGATACGGAAACAGCGCCCCCCCGCAAGGGCGGGGCGGGTTGCGGTTTGGTTTTTTTTGTTTTTAGGCTACAATAAGCAGTGAAATGTATGAATGTTTTTTCTGATATAAGAATAAAAAAAGCGAGCGTAGTTACGGCTGTATTTGCCGTTTTGCTTACGGCGATGATGTACGGCTATGAGTATCCCAAAAACGCGCAGGCGAAAACCGTCGGCGGTATCACTGACTCTCGCCGCGCAGAGCTGGAAGCGGACCTTGCCAATCTGGAAAAAGAGATTGCGGTACAGCAGGAGATTCTGTCGGCAAAACAACGTGAATCCGTATCGCTTGAACGCGATGTCGCTATTTTGGACGCGCAAATCAGTGAAGCACATCTCTCTATCAAAGCTCGCGACCTCAACATACAAAGATTGGTATCGGATATCGGCGGAAAACAGGAGATTATCACACTGCTTGACGTTAAGACGGGACGCGAAAAAGAATCACTCGCCCAGCTTATCCGCAAAACGAATGAAATAGACTCTTTCTCGCTCGCGGAAGTTGTGCTTTCCAACGAAGATATTTCGGAATTTTTCATTGACCTGGATTCATTTGATTCTATAAAAGTGTCGCTTCAAGAATCATTTGCCGTAATTGAAGATACGAAAGCGGCGACGACAGAACAGAAAAACGCATTAGAGGAAAAACGGCTTGAGGAAGTTCAGTTGCGCACGATACAGGAATTGCAGAAAAAACGCATTGAAGAAAAACGTTCCGAACGCAATAAGATTCTTGCCGCGACGAAGGGGCAGGAGAAAGCGTATCAAAAAATATTAAATGAGAAAGAGAAAAACGCGGCGGCGATCAGGACAGCACTCTTTAGTTTGCAGGGCTCGGCCGCCATTCCTTTCGGCAAGGCGTTGGAGTATGCCAACGAAGTGAACAAAAAAACCGGCGTGCGCCAAGCATTCTTGCTCGGTATTATAGCGGAGGAGTCAAATCTTGGTGAAAATGTCGGCAAAGGAACATGGACGGTGGATATGCATCCGACGAGAGACAAACCTGTGTTTGCCGATATCACTGCCAGATTGGGTCTTGACCCGAATGTAATGCCTGTCTCCAAAAAAGCATGGTATGGGTGGGGCGGTGCGATGGGTCCGGCACAGTTCATTCCATCAACGTGGATATTGTACGAAAAGCGCATCTCTGAACTCACGGGAAACCGTCCGCCTAACCCTTGGAATCCGGAAGATGCGTTTATGGCATCGGGTGTTCTTTTAAAGGACAACGGCGCCACGCGCGGCGGGTATTCCGCGGAACGTCTCGCGGCACTTCGCTATCTGGCGGGCTGGAAGAACGCCACGAAGCCGGCATACGCCTTTTATGGAAATGATGTGATGGAGTTGGCGGAGAAATACCAGAAGCAGATAGACATCTTGCAGGGAAGCTAGAAATATAGTATAAGTATATTGTGCCTGTATTAGCATATAGCACATAGGGAGCAGAATATTTATAGAACATTCCCTGTAATGAACGCCAATGCTTGATACTTATACTATGAAGACCGATATCCATCCGCAATTTAATATAGATACTAAAGCAACCTGCGCGTGCGGGGCAGTATTTGAGGTTGGCTCAACGATGCCTGAGATTAAGGTGGAGATTTGTAGTGCGTGCCACCCGTTTTATACAGGCAACGAAAAAGTGCTTGACACGGCGGGTCGCGTGGAGAAATTCAAACAACGCAAAGCGGCGGCCGTTCTAAAGAAGCCCGCAAAGAAAACAACAGCAAAAAAATAGCTGCGACAGAAAAATCGCCATCGGCATTGCGCCGCGGGCGATTTTTCTTTGGAAGAATGTCGCACAGGAGATACAATATTGGAATTGGGGAAGCCGAGCATATATGGAAAAGAATGACTATGAACAAATTGACATAAAGGCGCTCAAAGAAAACCACAAGACTGCATACTTGGCGGGGGAATTGGAGCGTTTGGATAAAGAGGAAAAAGATACGGGGACTTTAATCGCGGGCGATCCGGCGATGGCGGAGCTGGCGAAAGATGAACTCGCGCATATTAAGATGCAAAAAGAGGCGATAGCGGAGCAGATACGCGCGATATTGAAGGGCGATGAGGAGGAAGAACAATTCCCCAGCGAGGTCATTTTAGAGGTGCGCGCCGGCGCCGGTGGTGATGAAGCTTCTCTTTTTGCGCACGAGCTTGCCAATATGTACGGGCGCTATGCCGAGAGGCGTGGGTGGGCGTGGAAGACGCTTGACGAATCAGAGAGCGAGGCGGGCGGGTATAAAGAGGCGTCGTTTGAGGTGCGCGGCAAAGATGTATACAAGACGCTTCGCTATGAGACAGGCGTGCATCGCGTACAGCGTATTCCCGCTACGGAAAAGCAGGGGCGTATACATACTTCCACTGCATCAGTTGCCATTATGCCTGTGCGAAAGAAGCATACGTTTGAAATCAATCCGGCGGATCTGGAAGTTGAAACATCGCGTTCCGGCGGTGCGGGCGGGCAGAATGTGAACAAGGTGGAAACGGCGGTGCGCTTGATACACAAGCCGACCGGCATCGCCGTGCGTTCGCAGGCGGAGCGCAGTCAGGTGAAAAACCGCGAGCGGGCAATGAACATTTTGCAGGCGAAACTGGAAGCGATGAAAGAGGAAGAGGAAGCAAAAAAACACGCGGCGACACGAAAAGATCAAATAGGCACAGGGGACAGGTCTGAAAAAATTCGTACCTATAACTTTCCGCAGAATCGTATTACTGACCACCGCATCAAAGAATCGTGGTACAATATTGAAGGAATTATGGCGGGGGATTTGGACGACATTGTGGCGGCGTTTGAAGCACGCGCAGATGTGGGCTGGGGGATCTCCAATCCCTAATCCTTGATGATTCTTGATTTGACTTGATATGAGGAATGGGATTGAACCCATAATTTTTTGATACTCTTGACCAGATATCCAGATATTGTGAGGGGGGTGGTGACTCCATAGTTTTTGCACCCTTGCATACATTTTGTACTATAGTACAAAATGTATGCAAGGTGAGTTGTATCTTTTTATTAACGACGTAGAGCGAGCGGTATGAAAGTGTACTCACTTTCATACCCGAGCCGAGGAGTTAATATGGGTAAATACCACGTGCTCGCAGCCCACGATTTTGTACGAGCAAAGCGAGTTTTCCACATATTGGCATTGTTTTTGCAGTAAGATGGTATAATAACAACATATAGGCAACTTGCGCGCGTTTATTATTGAGGAGTCATTATTAATCGTCAGCTTTTCAAATTATTTTTATTATGGACACGAATACGAATTTAAATACAAACACCGGTATGAATGCGGGTATGGGGGTGAATATGGCTGGTGGAAATGTCGGAATGAATGGTGATATGGGGACGAGCGCACCAACACCGAAAAACAAGAAAAATATCATAATATCAGCGATTGTTGTTTTTGTTGTCGCTGTTGCGGCACTGCTTTATTTCGGCGGTATCATAAGCGCACCTCCTCAAGTAGACACGAGCGCATTTGATGAAATGGGCGCGGATTTCAATCAGAACAATTTGACCGGAGTTATAGACACCGCCGATGCCGTTCTCAAAACAGACGGCAAGAATGTGGAAGCGCTTCTCGCTTCTGCAATTGCGTGGGCGCAGAGAGGCAGTCTTGAATTCAAAGAAGCCGAGTACGGCGTCAAGGCGATAGAGCTTGCAAATCAGGTTCTGGCCATTGATCCGAATAACGCTGAGGCGTATCGCATCATCGGTTATGCGAATGAAATACAAAATAAATTCCAAGACGCTCTTGCCGCGTACGACACATCGCTCCGGCTTCTTCCGGATAACGCGCTTGTTTATAATCAGATCGGTCATACATACGATCTGATGGGTGACATGGCTAAGGCAAAGGAGAATTATATAAAAGCGAATTCAATAAAAAACGATATTGATCAGGTCCACATGAATCTTGGGCGTGTCTATGCTCGTGAGGGAAATATTGAAGCCGCGGTGACAGAGTTTGAAATGGCTCTTGTGTTGGCGGAAAATGCGCGTCTTAAAGCAGAAATATTCTATACACTCGGCAATTTCAAGGTTCAATCAAACGATATAACAACCGCCATGGAATATATGGAGCATTCAGTGGCAGCGGATCCCGAATATCCGCTTGCGTATGTAGGACTCGGGAAGGTGCAATTTTTGCAGGTTGGAGCGATAAAAGACAAGGAAGCAGGAATAAAGCACCTCGCGGGCGCTATTGCCGACTTGAATGTCGCTATAGACAAAAATCCGAACCAAACAATCGCGTATATGATAAAAGGCAAAATATACGCCATGGTCGGTGATATTGAAGAAGCGCGCAAGAATTTTACAAGCGCACTGGAAGTTGTTGAGCGGGACATTACTTTAGTCGGCTCCGAACGCGACAATGCGAAGAAGGAGGCAGAAGCCGCTCTCAAGGGACTTCCGCAACGGGCAACAAGTATTAACACGCATACAAGCGATAAGAAAATTAGTATCGGTGGAGATGGCAAGTTTGTATTTGGCAGGATTGCATACGCGGCACGAATAAACCTTGATACAGTTGCAATTGAGAGCGGACTTACCGGTTGGCTGGATACCGCTGACCAGTGGGAACGGTTCACATCGCTCGTTCTTAGGCTTGATCCTCAAGAATTTGCTCTTGTTAATGGCGGCTCTCTCCTTACTTGTGTTAATGGTGTGTCGTGGTCGAAACCGGTACCCCCTCCGCCATCTCCTTCCGTTACCATCTCGGCATCTCCGAATCCCGTGGTCTACTACACCGCCTCCACACTCACATGGAGTTCGCAAAGCGTATCCAGCTGTACCGCATCCAACGGTTGGAGCGGGTCAAGGAGTACGGCAGGCAATGAATCAACGGGCAATCTTACCGCAACGAAAACATACGCCATACAGTGCACAGGCAGTTACGGCCCCGCGCAGGCGAGCGTCACAGTTAATGTTAATCCGCCGTCGGGCGGCGGAGGCAAACCGCAGTGTCAAGATGGCGTAGACAACGACAACGACGGCTGGAAAGATTATCCGGCAGACCCGGGATGCGCGAGTGCGAATAACGACAGAGAAACGAATATCCCGCTCGCTCAATGTTCCGACAGTGCCGACAATGACGGCGACGGCAAGATTGACGGCAAAGACCCTGAATGCGCGAACGCGTATGACAACAACGAAACACCGGTTCCCGATTTCGCTCTCAACAAATCAAACGACATACAAGTTACAATCGTCGGAGGCATAGCGCAGGCGTCCAACAGCTCCACCATCACCGTTGATTCGCAGGAAACATTCGCAGGTCCCGTTACGCTCTCAGCGCAAGGCATTTCACCGTCCATTGCCGGTATCGCGTACTCTTTCGGAGACACTACTCTTTCATCAACCGAATACTCTGGCGGCACGCCATTCTCCGTTACAGTACCGGCTGGCACCAACTCCGGCGCGTATGTAATTACACTCAAGGGCGTCAGCACCGGTCCCGCGCTCACGCGCACCATAAATGTGAATCTTGTGGTGCAGAATTCCGACCCGCAGTTTCAGAATTTTTAGAGCGAATGAAATGAAAACATCTGAGATAAAAGAATATTCCAAAAAAATCTTAGTGGGGGGGGGCTATTAGCGGTTGTATTCACCGCCCAGATGGCTTTCAGCTGGGTCGGCCCGCTTTCCTCGCCTCCCGATAACAACACTCCCGCGCCTATCAATGTGTCCGGTACGAGCCAGACCAAAACGGGGGCGTTGTGGGGTGATGGAGGATTTTTCACCCAAGCAGGAGGATATTTCGCTGGCGTTGTCGGCATCGGGGACGCGACTCCGGATGGGGGGCTTAAACTTGATGTGGAGGGGAATGTTGGCGCCAAAAAATATTGCGATGAGAATGGAAATAATTGTTTTAACGCTGTAAACGCCGCAGCACTGCTTGGCGACAAAACAATAGTAACCGATAGCGGGTATATTACTACAACAGCGAGCACATATTCAAAACAAATTACTATTTCTCAAGAATCGGTCGTTGCCGTTTATGGAGATACCGCTTTTAGATTAAGCTCAAATGGGGGCGGTCTTACGCAGAACAGCTCCTATATCAAAAGCGGTTCTACCACGATGTGTCAGGGGAACAATCGGGCTGTCAGAAGCGCAAATACTGGCAATGATATGTATGCAAATAGCGTTTGTTTTGTGAAGCTTTCGCCTGGGACTTATACGGTGGGAGCATATTCACAAAGGGAGGGTCAGTGGTATGTGGTCAGGATGGATTTTGGTTATGTTGTCATCAGGACTTCTCTTTAGAGATTTTGGCCGTTTTGCAACTGAAGTTTGATTTTCACGGTTTCGCGGAGTATCCACACTTTGTTTGTTTTTTGTTGGGAGGTAATGAAGTATAATTAAAAGTGATATGAATCTGAAATCCATTGGTGGTATTGTTGCGTTAATACTCGCTGTTGTTGCGGTGTCTTTTATCGCTGTGCCTAAAAACACGACCAATGCAGACAGCCCCTTCTACCATAATGTGACGGGCTGGGCGTGGAGCGATAATATAGGATGGCTTAGCTTTGGCTGTGACAACGAAGGAACCTGCGGTGGAGTGAATTACGGAGTGGATATGGCTCAAGATGGTGAACTTTCAGGATACGCGTGGAGTGATAATATCGGATGGGTAACATTCAATAGAAATGATTTGACCGGGTGTCCGTCTTCTCCGTGCAAAGCAAAAGTCATTCCCGGTACCGGCGAGATGACGGGGTGGGCGAAAGCGCTTTCAGCCGACGGCAACGGCTGGGATGGCTGGGTCAGCCTTTCCGGATCGGGTTCTTACAGCTATGGACCCATTTTGAACGCGCTCAATCCGGCGAGACAGATTTTTGAAGGATACGCGTGGGGGAGCGATGTCGTCGGCTGGCTTAAATTTAACCCGTACACAGATTACGAGGTAAGACTTTCCGGCCCATTATGCAACAATAATAATATATGCGAGGCGGGGCTCGGTGAAGATATCGCGAGTTGTTCCGCCGACTGCGCCACGGCTGATTTTTCTTTGCAGGAAACAGGCAATCTTGCCATAACTATGGTTAGTGAAAACGGAGCTTCTTCCAGTAAGGTTACCATTTCCGTAGTGCCAACAGGCGGTTTTTCTGAGGATATTTCTTTGTCCGCGTACAGTGTTTCTCCTGCAATACCAGGCGCCGTTTACACATTTGACACGACTTCCTGCGCGCTTGGTGAAATATGCGCTATACTAATTAGCGGGACATACGAAAGCGGAACGAAGTTTTCCTTGTTGGTACCGCCCGGTACAAATGAAGGAGTTTATACGATAACAATTACCGGAGTTGCGGGCGGTTTGACGAGGACGGCATACCTTTCGCTCGCTGTGGGAAGTATTGACCCCGGGTATAAAGAATTCTGACATCAAATATGTTTGAAAATTTTCTTACTATAATAAAAGAGAACAAAAACAACATACGCAAGGGCGCGCATATTGTTTTTGTTTTTGCCGTCGTGTTGATAATTGCCGTCGCGCTGTCTTATTTGTTTGGAAAACAGACGGATGATAATTCAGGCCTTGGAGGTTCTCAAGCGACAACCACGTCGCTTACAAATGAAGAGAAGCGTATTATTGAAGAAGCATTCGTGCAGTCTGCTGTTGATGGCGCGAAAAATGTACAGAAATCCTCGCTTGAGAAAAAGTTTAAATCAGCTCCGGAAAACACGCTCTCCGAAGAGGAAAAACAAAACATTGAGAATAATTTTAACAGCAATATCAATAGTAATTAACTTATCAGTATGAACACACATCGCACTCTCGGTATTCTCGTTCTCGCTTTGCTATTTGTTGGCGGATTGCAGTACGCACTCGCCGCGTGGACGGGCCCGCTTTCCTCGCCTCCTAATAACAACACTCCCGCGCCTATCAATGTGTCCGGCACGAGCCAGACGAAAACGGGGGCGTTGTGGGGTGATGGCGGGGTATATTCTTCTTTGGGGGCGGTGTTTACCGGTAATGGCGTGTGGGCAAGCAAGTATTGTGACGAGAGTGGGCTTGGTTGCGTTGATGCGCCAATATCATCTGGCGGCGGAGGGTCCGTACCGTCGGGTGCTGTGATGTTTTTCAATATATCTTCCTGCCCGTCCGGTTGGACGGAATTGACGAGCGCTCGCGGGCGAGTGGTTGTCGGCCTACCATCTGGCGGGACTTTGGTTGGGACGAAGGGAACGGCACTGACTAATCTGGGTTCAAGGGCGATTACCGATGTTCCATCGCATAATCATACCGTTGACCCGCCGAATACCGGACTAAGCATTAATAATTCCGGTAATCACAATCATAATACCGGCATACGGGAATCTTACGGGACGGACGGGGACAATAGATATGCTTCCGGCGCGTCAAACGGCGGGTCCATTTATACCGATTACAGCGGATCCCACAACCATTCCGGGTCCGTGAACATAGGGTCGTTCGGTTCCGGATATACCGGATCGGGGTCGGTTGACGTAACAATGCCCTACATACAACTCTTGGCGTGTC
>CAYIHM010000018.1:0-9702 GCA_964363265.1 uncultured Candidatus Saccharibacteria bacterium | reverse complement strand
AGGTTATGAGGCTATAGAGTTTTCTGCGAGCTACCACTCTCCCACCCCGCAATATATTCCGCTTTGTATTTTCCACTTTCCCGACAACTCCATAACCAAGGTTATGAGGCTATAGAGTTTTCTGCGAGCTACCACTCTCCCACCCCGCAATATTAGGAAACCGACACCATACAACATACCACACAAATGGCCTGTCGGTCAATTCAATCGCACGCTATAACGCAATACAAGAGGACATTTCTACTTTGCTCTAACATCAATACAAAAAAGGGTTCTCCTACCGCGTTCATACCTCATTTCGCAATGTCACGTAAAAAAATAGTTATGACTATTTTTACATGACATTGCAGGACAATTTATTACATTAAACTACGAAGCTGGCCTGTCTCCCCATAGCTCACCGTATGTCCGACCTATGGGAATATAATCACCTGTAACGTAACTCAAGCTATAGCTTGAGTTACGTTACAGGTTACGTTACAACTTGAGTTGCGTTACAAGTGTGCGGCTACACGACCATTTGCTGTTTCGCAATTCAAAGTTTATTAGATGAAATTAAACTCTCTGAACACATCTTCGTAAAGGCCGATAATGCGGTACGCCTCACCCTGCGACAATTCAAAATTGGAATGCCCCGCCTGCGCGAATTTGTTGCGCATCTTGTGCGCCTCCCACGCGCTCTCACGAGTATTAAACTCTCCTTTCTCCGCGGCACGCAAGCGTTCGGGAAGATTCGCACCCAAATATCCGAGTTTCTGCACTAGCTCGTCGAGCAACATATCCGCCTCTTCCAATGCAAGACGCCATCGGTCTGCTCCTTCAGAACCAAGATGTTCCCGAATAATCTCCCAACGTTCTTCCCCATCGCGCTCAAAACGCACTTTGACAATCTTCGGTGCAGGCTGTTTACGCAATCTTTCCGCATTCTTAATCTCCCAGATACGAACCAATGTATATACTATTCCTGTCAACAAAACAATGGTTAGAATATGAGAGACCGTTTTTGCGTACGTAATAAATAAAGAAGGGAGGTCATTCATAATGATATCGTAATTTATAGCGCGGATAATGCGGTTTCCACGTCTCGCCCGAGCGCGAACAAAATGTCTTCCCTGAAATGCGGGGCGACAATCTGAAATCCGAGCGGCAACTTTTTTCCTTCACGCTCCACAAAGCCCGACGGCACCGAGATGCCCGGTACTCCGGCGAGATTTATAGGCACAGTGAAAATATCGGCAAGATACATTGAGAGCGGGTCGGCGGATTTTTCACCGAGCTTAAAAGCCGGAGTGGGCGATGTGGGGGTCGCTATCACATCCACGCCGTCGGCAAACACTTTGTTAAGGTCATCACGAATAAGTCCGCGCACTTGTTCCGCTTTATTGTAATACGCGTCTTTGTATCCGGCGGAAAGTACATACGTGCCGAGCATAATGCGGCGGCGCACTTCCGGGCCAAAACCCGCGCCGCGCGTTTTGAAATAATCATCAATACCCGAATCACCGGAGATATGCAGGCCGTAGCGCACGCCGTCAAAGCGAGCGAGATTTGTAGAGCTTTCCGCGGGCATCACGATATAATATACGGCAAGCGAATACTTGAAAGACGGCAATGATACAGGGCGAATAGTATGCCCGCTTTTTTCAAGCATCGCGAGCATTGCGCGAAAATTCAAAAGCACATCGGCATCAATGCCCTCCATTTGCAAAAAATCTTCCGGCACGCCGATTGTCATCTGTTTTCTTTTTTCTGACGGACGTGCGACGTCCGTCATTTTGATGGAGGTGCTGTCCATTGGGTCGTGTCCCTTTATCGCGTCAAACAACGCTTCCGCGTCCTCTACCGTCTTGCCGAAAGTGCCTATCTGATCAAGCGAAGACCCCATAGCCATAACGCCACGACGCGACACAGCACCGTATGTTGGCTTCAGTCCTACAATACCGCAGAGCGCCGCCGGCTGGCGAATGGAGCCTCCAGTATCGGAGCCGAGTGCCACAAGCGCGCCGCCCATAGCCACCGCCGCCGCAGAGCCGCCAGACGAGCCGCCCGGCACGCGCGTTGTGTCGTGTGGATTTTTTGTCGGCCCGAATGCTGAATTTTCCGTAGACCCACCCATTGCAAACTCGTCCATATTCGTGCGCCCGACAAACACCGCCCCCGCCGCTTTCAACTTTCCTATGACGTGCGCGTCGTAGGAAGCTTTATAATTTTCCAGCATGCGCGATGCGGCGCTTACGATGCGCCCTTTGATGAGAATATTGTCTTTCACGGCAATCGGAATGCCGGTCAACACTGTAGCACTGCCATCCTTGAATTTTTTATCCGCGTATTTTGCCTGTTCCAAAACATCACCATATACTTCCAAATACGCGTGAATATCACCGTCATTTTCTTTTATGGCGTCCAAATACGCCTGCGCCAGATCAACGGCGGAAAAGACGCCCTTTTTCATAGCATCGTGCGCCTTTTGTATTGTTAATGTCGCGAGATCAATCATCATATATTCCGGCATTCCTAATTTTTAATTTCCAATTTTGAATTTTTAAATAATTTCCAATGCTCTAATGTTTTAAAAAATTAGAAACATTATTTACAAAATTATAAATTATAAAATTTTTTTCACCTTAACATACCTACCTTCCGTACTCGGCGCTTCAGACAATATCGCATCGGTATACGCGCCGCTTTCGTGCGACTCTCCGTCTTCACGCATCACATTTTTCAATACTCCAACCTCCGACACACGCTCTTCTGTCGCAACATCAGATATTTCCCCTACATACTGCAAAATAGCCCCCATTTCTTTCCGGAGTTCTTCAATCTCGTCTTCTTTAATATCAATCCGACAAAGCACCGCCAATTTTTTCACGCTCTCTATGTCCATAACACTTATCTTAACAGAAAAAATCATAAAAAACATCAGCCGTGATATCGCATTTACGCGCCCGGGTATAGTTCATCCATATCCTTGCTGATCTTTGAATTACGAAACTCCTTTTTTATTATGATGTAACCTAAAAAGTTTTTTCACATCCCCCTAATTCCATCCTGCTATCGTAGTAGAAAATCGCTCAAAAATCACCTATTACGAGATTATCCTTTTAAATTCCTCCTCACCGATTATAGCAACCCCCAATTCTTTCGCTTTATCATATTTATTCGCACCCGGGTCTTCGCCTAGGACGACATAATCCGTTTTGGCCGACACGGAGCTCGCCACCTTGCCGCCCTGCGCCTTGATACGCGCTTTTGCCTCATCACGGCTCATTCCCGAAAGCGTGCCGGTCAAGACAAACACTTTGCCGGAAAGCGGGAGCGAATCTTTTTGTTTCTTGTTTCTTGCGTCTTGTATCTTGACATACGAACATAATCGGACGAGAAGCTTTTGATTATTTTTATCGCGCATCCAATCATAAACGGAACGCGCCATTACCTCGCCAACGCCGTCAATCGCGTCCACTTCTTCCAGTGTGGCATTTTGCAGTTTCGCAATTGTGCCAAAATAATTCGCTACCAAGTCCGCCGTTTCTTCGCCAATATGCCGTATACCGAGCGCGAAAATAAATTTTTGAAAAGATACTTTTTTACTTGATTCAATCGCGTCCACAAGATTTTGCGCCGACTTGTCCGCAAAACGCGCGAGCGGTTCCAAATCACCTGCTGTCAATTCATAAATATCAGCCACATCAGATATGAGGCCCTCATTCATCAACTGCTCAACAATCTTCTTTCCCATACCATCTATGTCCATTCCCTTACGGCTCACAAAATGTTCTATCTGCTCTTTTTCCACTGCAAAACATTTTTTATTTGTGCAATAGTGAGCGGCGCTTGCGGAAGTCAAACTTCCAACTGCTGTGGAAGGTTGACTTCCTCCAATGGCAATCTTTTTCACGGTGCTACCGCAAATTGAACAACGGGTCGGCATCACAAACTTCTTCTCTCTGCCTGTACGAAGGTCTTTGAGCACGGAAACAATGTCTGGAATAACATCACCCGCTTTTTGGATGATTACAGTGTCGCCTATCCGCACATCAAGCCGCCTTATTTCGTCCTCGTTGTGCAATGTTGCCCGCGAAACGACACTCCCCGCCACCAGTACGGGCGCGAGATGCGCCACGGGCGTAAGCGCACCTGTTCGTCCAACCTGCACTTGAATATCCTCCACTCTCGTCGTTACTTGCTCGGCGGGAAATTTATACGCCACGCCGAAGCGCGGCGCCTTGCCTGTGTAGCCGAGCGTTTTCTGCACATCGCACGAATTTATTTTTATTACCACGCCATCAATACCGTATTCTTCTTTGTGGCGTTTATCGGCCCACTCTTTGTAATATTCCTGCACTTCTTTTATGCCCGCACAGAGCCTATTGTGCGGATTTACTTTGAAACCCAACTCCTTTAATAGTTGCAATTCTCCTTCCTGCGTCCCCGGACTTTGGACTTTATGGACTTTATAGACTTTATGGACTTCATGGACTTTTGACTTTTGACTTTTGACTCCTACGACATCAATGTCGTAGATGAAACTGTCCAGTCTGCGCGAAGAAGTTACATTCGGGTCAAGCTGGCGAATGGAGCCAGCGGCGGCATTGCGCGCGTTTGCAAAAAGCGGCTCTCCTGCTTTAGCGCGATCTTTATTTATGCGCGCAAGCTCGCTCTCGGGAAGCCACACTTCACCGACCACGATAATATCAACGGGCTCTTCAAGCGAGAGCGGAATACTTCGTATCGTGCGAATATTATTAGTAACGTCCTCGCCGGTCGTACCGTCTCCGCGCGTGGCCGCCGTCATCAGCTCGCCATCTTTATATGTAAGCACTATTTTCAAACCATCTATTTTGAGTTCGCAGACATAAGAAAGTTTCTCTTTCTTTACGCCTTTTTCTTTTTCCAAAAACCGCTCTGCGCGCTCGCTCCACTTCCGAAATTCTTCTTCGTTAAAAACATTGTCAAACGACCATTGCGGATGTTTGTGTTTTGTCTTTATAAATTTCGCCGCGACCTTTCCGCCCACGCGCCGTGTCGGGCTGTTTTTTGAGAGAAATTCCGGATGCTCATTCTCAAGCCGCTGAAGTTCACGCAAAAGCGAATCGTACGCCTCGTCATTTATTTCAGGCGCGTCAAAAACATAGTAGAGATGATTGTGCCGTTCTATCTCCGCGCGTAATTTTTCTATGCGATTTTTAACTTCTTTTGCGTCCATACTTTCGTGTTCTAGTATTGAATACGCAATCCGCGCTCTACACGACGCGCGGCGGCATCAGCGCAAGTATTGTAGCCGCGGGAATCTATCTGCGTAATGCCCGTTGAATTCTTTATCACGGTAACCGTCGCGCAAGTGCCATTCCCAAATCTCATATCAAAAATGGTTGTGGTGGATGTCCCGCCATAAACAACATCCCATCCGGTTCCAATGTTCCATCCTGTCGCAGGGTCTGTAATATCTTGTTCACTGCACGATACGCCGCTATTTTGCGCGACGGGATCGCCGTATGACGGCGGCGAAGTGGTTGACGCATAACTAATAGGACCAAACACGCTTCCGGAAAATCCCGCGTGTTTTATGTCCCAATATAGCGCGCATTCACCGCCTGTGTCAGCCGCATAGAAAGCAAATTGCGACTCGCGTCCGGAACCGGAAAGAATGAGCTCTTTAAGCGTTATCGTAAATATCGCAAGGCCGATAGAAAGTAATATGCCCGCCACCAAAACGGCAAAAGAGAGGACAAAGCCACCGGAAAAATACCCCGTAGGGTGCTTTTTGTGATTCTTATACCATTTATTTCTTGGTGTTGTCTGCATATGTTATACTGTTTCGTTCGCTCCGCTCGCTGATTGTTGTATTGTCGCGACACTTTTCAACAATTCAGCAATATGACAATTTTGTTTTATTCACTGCCAATCCAAAATATTCTCACTGACGGTAAAAGTTTTGGAAAGCGGGCCATTGCTCCAGCTTATCGTTACGGAGATATTCGCTTCTGTCGGACTTATTTCGGTCATATAAACCGTGCGCGTAAAGCGTGATGGCGTCCACAGTGAATTATAGCCGTATAAACCGCTTTCGGTGTCTTCGCGCAATACAGGACAGGGTATCGCGCAGGGTTCTATCGTACTCTGGTCGTCAATGTCAGTGGTGCCATCCACAATACACGACTTCCCTATGCAATCCTCAAGTCCGGAAAGCCACAGGAAACCTGAGAGTGCGTTGTTGTCGCGTTTATTGCGGATAATCTCTATCGCTTCTTGCGCCAAATAAAACGCCGCGACTTGGTCTCGCGCGAAACTCGCGGAGATAAGTCCTCGTGAAGCGATGGTAAGCGGTCCCACCACCGCCGTCAAAAGCACCGTTATGGCGATAAGGGTTTCTACCAAAGTGAAGCCTTTTGTAGAGGGTGTAGGGTATAGGGTGTAGGGTATAGAGAAAGAACACCAGAGTCGTTCTCTCGCGCATTTTTCCATTTTTGATTTTACATTGTCATTTTTCATTTTGATTTTTGCATTTTCTATCCCCTGTCCCCTATTACCCTTCTCCTACGACTCCACCCTTCTCTGCGAAACGGTCGTTTGTATATTGAAACTCGTCTGTGTTCTCTCTGTCGTTCCCGCCTTGCCTTTTATAACAATTACAACGCGCGGCTGATGCCCCTCATCTCCTACCGTATTACCGATACCTGTAACATAAAACGTCAAACTCTCCACGCGTATTTCAGGTGATGTAAGACTATAAAAATCACTCTGACCTTCTTTTTTGGCTACAACGGTTTCTTTGTCGCTATCATACACATATATTACCGTTGCGCCATTTTGGTCCGTGAAGGAAAAAGACGACCCACCTCCAAGACAATTGGTCCCGAAAGCCGGCGGAGATACCGGCACAATACCGCATGAATACCCGCTCCCTGTTCGCATTGTGCGCGACATTGATTCCATCGCGAAATTAAGATTGTCCATCGTAATGCGCAGGGCATTCGCTTTTCTATTCGCATCCGCAATAGCCAAAAGCGCGCCCACGCTCACAAACATCACCACCGTGAACAACGCGACCGACACGATCATTTCAATGAGGGTGAACCCAGCACCACTTTTACTGATTACGCTCTTGTGAATCTTTCTGGGAGTATAAGAAAATGCCGTTTGTGCAACCTCAATAGGTTCAGAAGTAAAAGTGGTGCTGGGTAAACCCACGCGCGAAAAGCTTGCACCACTTTTGCGTAAGACACGATGATGTAAGGGATAAGAGACAAAAGAAACACCGCGCAATATCCCGCCAACGAATTCCTTGATTTTCAATTTTAAATTGTCATTTTGCATTTTAATATTTACACTTTACATTTCCCGTACTCTACTCCGTGGATATCTGCCCTGTCGGCCATACTACTATCATCTTAACCTCTCCGCGCGGCGACCGCACTATTATCTCAGCGTCAGAAAATATAGCGAGGCCCTCCTGTCCGGGAATCGTGCTATTCCCCATTATATACGAATCCAGGTCGGGACGAGTAAATGATACGTCCAGCGATGACAAACTGCAGTCGGCACCGGGAATCGTCTGCCAATCTTCAATAGTAGCATTATTTTCTTTCAAATTACCGCACAAAAGCACGATGGAATTGGCATTCTCTATCGTGAATTGTTCCACGCATTCTCCGCCCGTCACCGAACAATCAGATGCGCCATCATAAATTTTATTATTCGCCGTCGGCGTGCTTATATTGGGCAACAAATCCGCAAACAAAACAAATCTCTTCGGACTCGCCGGGTCTTGGTCCAAGCTTCCGCTTACTCTGAAATGAACGCCATAGGTTGGGAAAACGCCAAATATTCCGCCAAGACCCTTCACGCTCAAGCCGTATGTCTGCGCTTCGCGAACGGAGAGGGCAACCTGATGCGCCGTATTCTCAAGCACTATTCTGCTGGAAAATGTAGGATATTTCGCAAGCATAACACCGCTCACGAGCGCAAAAATGCTTATCGTAACCGCGAGTTCTATCATCGTGAAGCCAAAAGAAGCTTTTAACTTGTAGCTTTTGGCTTGGAGCTTCCCATTTGCTTTTAATATATTTTGTGGCATATACAAATTCAAAATGTAAAGATCAAAATGAAAAATGGCAATGTAAAATTAAAAATTATTGAATTGCAATCTTGCGCTTTGAGATTTCAATTTTACATTATGAGCACCCGCAGTCCGAGAAGATCAATGTTGCAGAAAAATACTATCCACATACCTAGAATGAGAAACGGGCCGAATGGTATTTCACTCTTCATTGTAAATCGTTTGCTCCTCAAAAACAACAGCAAAATGCCGACAATCGCGCCTATCCAAAACGCGATAATAAGCGCGGAGAGCCCTTGATACCATCCGAGGAACCACCCGATACCGAGCGCGAGCTTCGCGTCGCCCAACCCCATCCAGCGCCCCTGAGAAACAAGCCACAAGAAAGCGAACGGTACGGCAAGGAGCGGGCCTGAGAGAACGAACCAAAGCAAAGAAACGCCGACTGGCGGAGAAAACAATCCGTATAAAAACGCAAGTATTGCAAACGGGTATGCAAAACCGTCGGGAATGATGGTGTGCCGTATGTCGTAAGCGACGATGACGACCAGAATGCTTGCAACAATCCAATGATATAAAAGAGCGTAGAGTGCTGGGTGTAGAGTATAGATTAAAAGAAACAGCAACCCTGTTGCTATTTCTACCAAAGGGTACTGCCGAGATATCTTAGCGCCGCACTTTCTGCACTTGCCGCGTTGAGTGAAAAAACTGAATATCGGTATCAATTCGCGCGCGGTGAGTGTTTTTCCGCAGGTCAAACACTGCGAGCGTCCACCGACGGTCTTGCCGGTATGATAACGATATATGACGACATTCAAAAAACTGCCGATAATGGCGCCGAATATAAAAACGAAACCGGAAATGAGCATACTCATATATTTTATTGTAACACAAAAGCACCGCCAAAGGCGGTGCTTTTGTGTTACAGGTATGCCATATACTCAATACGCCATATCCTATACTTTTCTTAGATTACGGAGCTATTGCGTAACCTTGTGTCGCGCTAAGACCAAGTGTCGTCTCGCAACCTGCGTTTGACGAAGCAAGCGCGGTGCTTGCTCCTTCAAGGTCAACGCCGATACAATATGTGGCACCAGCCGCCGAATAATACTTGTATGTATTGCTGGACGGGTCGCTTGGAAGCACTGCAATGGATGCAGGTGTCAAAAGCCCCATAGGCCCTGTTTCTAATATTGCTGCTCCACCAACTGTAGCCTCTGTTGGATACGTACTGCTGTTCGCGTCATAATAAAGCTCAAGCGCCAGTTGAAGCTGTTTCATATCAGCGACACGCTTTGCGTCTCTGGATTTCTGACGCGCCGAGTTCAAGCTCGCGAGCACGACTGAAGACAAGATACCGATGATCGCGATAACAACCAAAAGCTCAATCAATGTAAAGCCTTTACTTTTATTTCTCATAATAATATTTTTTAATAAAAAGCGTTCGACCGCTTTCGGCACCGGAGCATTACTAATAAATTGCGCTCAGGTAACCTATTTTCAATGTGGTTATTATACCATACACAGTAAAAAGTAAGGAAATAGGGCAATGTGGATAACAGAGATAGGGTATAAAAAAAGCTTTTGGCTGTTAGCTTTTTATCAAACACCGAGTGTTTGATATTTTTAGGCCAATAGGACCTATG
>CAYIHM010000017.1:0-9968 GCA_964363265.1 uncultured Candidatus Saccharibacteria bacterium | reverse complement strand
ATAAAAAACCCGGCGCAAGCGCCGGGTATACGCTACATCTAATGTCAAGGTATATTGACAAGAATATACCAATATATATACTTTGGGATATGAACACCACCTTTCTTGTTAAAACGGAAAAAGCGCTCAAGGACGAAGCGGCACGCCTCGCGAAGGAGATGGGTATCCCGCTCACCACGGTGGTGAATGCATATCTCGCTCAATTCGTGCGTGATAAAAAATTGAACATCTCCATTGAACCCTCTATCGCTCAAAAGAAATTGAGAGAACTCTTGGCGATATCTGGCGATATGGACAAAGGCAGGAACATCGGCATACGGACGAATGACCCCAACCGTCTCTTTAAACACCTGAGCGTATAGGTATGCTTCTCGTCATTACTGCAAAGAATTTTGATAAGAAATTCAAGAAGCTGCCACAAAAATCCAAGATGCAGGCAAAAGAGCGCATCGCAATGTTTATGGAAATACCGTTTGACCTGCGGCTTAACAACCACCTTCTCCACGGAGAGCAGAAACTCATTCGGAGCATCAACATCAATGGCGACCTGCGTCTTTTGTATGAAGAAATAGACGCCGGCACCGTTCGGTTTCTTGATATTGATACGCACAGTAATTTGTATTGAGTTTAAAATATATGGGTATATACTTATTTGTATGGAAACAACAACTCAAAAACCGAAAACGTCGCCCAAGGATTTTTTTCTTCATATAGGCGCAATCGCTGTACTGTATTTTTTGGTCGTGAATCTTTTGCAGCTTGTATTTGAAACGGTTGATGTTGCATTTCCGCCCACACCAGAGTCTGTTGGCATCATCCCCAGCATCAGTTTTCCGATTGCCGCGCTTATTGTCGGATTTCCGCTCTATATTTTACTGGCGTACATTACGATACGAGGAGAGACGGTGGACCCGCTGAAACGCGAGCTCCCTGTACGCAAGTGGCTCGCGTATCTCACGCTTTTTATCGCGGGAGTTGCAATCGCGATTGACCTTGTGTTTCTACTTAATCGCTTTTTGAGTGGTGAGGAGATTACAACCGGTTTCTTACTCAAAGTAGTTGCGGTACTTATTCTCGCCGGAACAATCTTCGGCTACTATCTTTCAGATTTGCGTTATCGCGAGATAGGTCCGATACGAACATATTTTGGCGTAGGCGGCTGGGTTTTGGTGATTGCGGCAGTTGTGTTTGGATTTTCAGTGTTTGGCTCTCCCGCAACCCAACGCGCGTTGCGATTTGACGCGGAGCGTGTAAATGACCTTCAAATAATTCAGTCGTACATTATTGGCGATTGGCAGGCAAAAAACACCGCACCGGCATCCTTGGATGCGCTTAATGACCCGACGCGGGGAGTGGAAGTCCCTACCGACCCAAAGACGGGCGAGCCGTACGGCTATGAGAAGCTTTCGGTAACATCATTTAAACTCTGCGCTACATTTGAACGCGAGTCAGCGAAGTCGGGAACACGAACGGCCTATTCTGCAAAACCGCTATATTCTCCAGAGATATACACCCTAGAGGGAACAGGTCCGTTTATCGGAGGCGAATATTGGGACCACGCGGTTGGAATAATCTGTTTTGAACGCGCCATTGACCCGAGCTATTTCCCGAAGACGATTGTTTCGCCGCGATAATTCCAAAGATGAAGTATTGTCTCAGACAAAAAGCCCTTTAAGAGAGGCATTTTGTTTGCTATATTAATAAGATGAAAAGTTATGACCACAAGCGCATAGAAAAAAAGTGGCAGGAAAAATGGGAGGAGGATGGTCTTGCCAAAATTGATAAAGACGACACAGGTAAAGAAAAATTCTATGTGCTGGATATGTTTCCGTACCCATCGGGAGATGGGCTTCATATGGGGCATACGGAAAGCTACACGGGAACCGATATCGTCTATCGTTACAAGCGAATGAAGGGCTATAATGTCTTACACCCGCAAGGGTTTGATTCATTCGGGCTTCCGGCGGAGAATTATGCGATTAAAACAGGCACGCATCCGAAAATAACCACGACGCAAAATATTCAAAATTATATCGTGCAGATGAAATCGCTCGGGCTCGGTTATGATTTTGATGAAAAAATAATCACCTCATCGCCGGAATATTACAAGTGGACGCAATGGCTGTTCACGCAATTCTTTGAGCATAAGCTTGTCTATAAAAAAACCGCGAGCGCCAACTGGTGCGATTCGTGCAAAACAGTGCTTGCCAATGAGCAGGTGGTGGACGGCATATGCGAGCGTTGTAAAAGCGAAGTAATACAAAAAGAAGTGCCGAGTTGGTTTTTCAAAATCACCGATTTTGCCGACAGCCTCATTGAAGGACTCAAAGATGTTGACTGGCCCGAGCATACGAAGAAAAACCAGATAAATTGGATAGGGAAGAGCGAAGGAGCGTTGATAAAATTTCCAATTTCCCCCAGGCCGTACGCCGTCGGCGGGGCAGGCAATTCTCAATTTTCAATTGAGGTGTTCACCACGCGGCCGGACACGCTGTTTGGGGCAACATATATGGTGTTGGCGCCGGAACACGAATTGGTCTCAAATCTCAAGTCCCAAATCTCAAACTTTGCAGATGTGGAAGAATATATAGCAGAGACAAAGAAAAAAACGGAACGCGAACGCATTGAAAGCAAAGAAAAAACCGGAGTTGAATTAAAGGGAATTAGAGCAATCAATCCCGCAAACAATGAGGAGATTCCCGTATTTGTCGCCGATTATGTGCTCGCGCATTACGGCACGGGCGCCATTATGGCGGTGCCCGCGCATGACGAACGGGATTTTGAGTTTGCAGAGAGATTTGGATTACCAAAACCACGAGTAATTGAACCATATTTTATTAAAAGCGACGGAGAAGATGGGGTGCGTGATGATAAGCAGACGATTGAGCGTGAAGCAATCACTGCCATCGTAAAGCACTGGGCGGAGGATAAATACATTGTGCTCAAGTGGAAAAAGATTAATTGGCATACCTTTATTACTGGTGGCGTAGAGAAAGGGCAAACGCCAGAAGAAGCCGCGCGTACGGAAGTTCTTGAAGAAACAGGATATAAAGACTTTAAGAATGTATCAGAGTTCAGTAAATTTCATGCAAAGTTTTTCCATGTGCCGAAGGACGAGAATCGCCTTGCGCATTTTCGCACATTTTATTTTGAATTAGGGAGTGGCGAGTGTGAAACCGTCTCTGACGATGAGCAAAAACATCATGATATTCTTTGGTTAACGCCGGAAGAGATTGTAAAGGTTCTTACGCCCCCCGGGCATCTCTATGTGTGGAGTGAACTTAAAAAGGGCACTTCTGCATACCTAGGTGAGGGTATTCTAACGAACTCGGGCAAATTTGATGGCATTGGAAGTGAAGAAGCAAAGCGGGCTATCACGGAGTTTGTGGGCGGGATGATGACGAATACATACCGTTTGCGCGATTGGTCTATTTCGCGCCAGAGGTATTGGGGCGTGCCGATACCGGTGGTGTATGACCCGAACGGGAATCCGCGCATCGTGCCGGAAAAATATTTGCCATGGCTATTGCCCGAGGATGTTGATTTTGTGCCGACCGGCACGGCGCCGCTTGCGAAATCGGAAGAATTAAAAAAACGGACGGAAGAAATTTTTGGCAAAGGGTGGATGCCGGAAACCGACACGATGGACACATTCGTCTGCTCGTCTTGGTATTATTTGCGTTACCCAGACCCGCATAACGAAAATGTTTTTTGCTCCGTGGAGCGTTTGCGCCATTGGCTTCCCGTTGATCTCTACATCGGCGGTGCCGAACATACCTATATGCATCTGCTCTACGCACGTTTTTTCACGCGCGCGATGCGGAAAATCGGTCTTATTGATTTTGACGAGCCGTTTTTGAAACTGCGCCATCAGGGGATGGTGCTTGATAAGAATGGAGTGAAGATGAGCAAGTCAAAAGGGAATGTGGTGAATCCAGATGAAATAATGGAGCGATTCGGTGCTGATGCCGTTCGTTTGTATATGATGTTTGCTGGTCCGCTTGACGAGGATGTGATGTGGAATGAAAATGGAATTGTCGGTACCTACAGATTTCTGGAGAAAGTATGGCGACTATCGGGGAAATTAAAAACCGTGAATGAAGAGTCGGAAACGGAGACATTACTGCACAAGACAATTAAAAAAGTGACCGGGGATATTGAAGAACTTAAATTCAACACCGCGATTTCAACGATGATGATATTCGTGAATGCGGCCGAGAAAGAAGGCATTGCGCAAAAACAATGCGAGGCATTTTTGAAACTTCTTGCGCCATTTGCTCCGCATATCACGGAAGAATTGTGGCGCGATCTAGGGCATACCGCGTCAATACATCTTGAAAAATGGCCGGCGTATGATGAGTCAAAAATGAAAGAGGACACAGTTGTTATCGCAGTGCAGGTAAACGGCAAGGTGCGAGCCACGTTTGTCGCAGACGCTGATATAAGCGAGAAGTCGGCGACTGACATTGCTTATGCGCTTCCGGAAATTGCAAAGTGGGTGAGTGGGCAGGATATTAAAAAGGTTATTTATGTACCGGGGAAGATTGTGAATATAGTACTTTTGTGATTTCGTTTGACATTCGTTGCCCATTAGGGTATTGTTACAATATCTTATAAATAGAAATGAACGCTAAATGGAAAACCCTTACATCGTAAGGTTTTTATAGACTTGACTTATCGTCAGTAAAGTGATAAAAATAACATAAATAGAACTTCGTTCAACACGACTATATGGTAATACTTTCATTCAAACCAAAGCAGGTATCAAAAAAACTTCTCCTTGTTTTGCCGGAGCGCGCTAAAGACGTTATTGCAAAGCGATTTGGGTTGAACAATGATGAGGGGATGACGCTTGAAGCAATCGGCAATGAATACAGTATCACGCGTGAACGAGTGCGCCAGATAGAGAATTTTGCTTTGAGCGCCATAAGAAAATCCAGTACATATAAAAATGAACAACCGGCGTTTAAGGAACTTGAGGACCTCATCATTTCTCTTGGCGGAGTAGTGTCGGAAGATGAACTGCTTCCTTATATTACAAAAGATCACGAGATCCAAAACCATGTTAATTTTTTTCTTGTACTTGGTGAGCCATTCGTCAAGCACAAAGAAGATGAGCATTTCAAACACAGATGGGCGGTAGATAGTGAAATCACAAATCAAGTACACGACGGATTAAAGAAATTATACGCGAGCCTCGCAGATGACGAGCTTGTTCCTGAAAATGAAATTGTAAAACGGTTTCTTGAAAGCTTGAAGGATGTTTCCGAACGTTACCGTAATGAGGAAATAACGAAGAGGTGGCTTTCAATGTCCAAAAAAATCGCGAGAAATCCTCTCGGCGAGTGGGGTATGGCGGATTCGCCAAACGTGCGAGCGCGAGGAATGCGCGACTATGCGTTTTTGGTAATTCGCCGCAAGGGGAACCCGATGCATTTTACGGAAGTCGCAAAAGAGATTGAAAAATTATTCGGTAAGAAAGCGCATACTGCCACTTGCCACAATGAGCTCATCAAGGATTCACGCTTTGTTCTCGTAGGAAGAGGATTGTACGCGCTTTCAAACTGGGGGTATGCCGGAGGTGTCGTGCGTGATGTGGTGCGTGATGTTCTGCGCAAAAATGGCGCGCTCACCAAGCAAGAAATCATAGATAAGGTGCTCAAAGAACGCTATGTGAAACCGAACACGATTTTAGTCAATCTTCAAAACCCGAAATATTTCAAGAAAGATAAATCGGGGCGCTATCAATTGGCCTAAGGCAGAAACCAGTGTATTTTCCAAATCGCACAATACTGTTTCGGTATTGTGCGATTTCGTGTATCATTATACAAATGGAAAGCGGTATTATAGAGACAGTAAATATGACCAATAGCTTCACTCAAGCATTGCAAACGACAGCGGTGTGGTGGGCGCCGCTTGTTCTTCTGGCAGTATTCGCGGTCGTTTGGACGATATACGTACGGATACGCGCGCTTTCTGTAATGAAGACGATGCTTTTTGAGATTCCTATTAGCAATGATGCGTCCGATATCGGCAATGTGGTAGACGCCGTTGCTGCCGTTTGTGGCGGGATAGGATATCACACGACGCTTTTTGGCCTGTATGTTCGCGGCTCGCTTCGCCCGTGGTTTTCGCTTGAGCTTGTTTTTCACGAAGGATTTTTTCGTTTCTTTGTGTGGACTGATATGCGCTTTAAGGATATTTTCATCAGCGGGCTGTCCGCGCGGCTCCATGGTATTGCGCCAAAAGAGGCGATAGAATACACGGACAAAATACTGAGTGGGTGGGCCGGCTCTCAGTTGGATATTTTTGTGGCGGAATACGCGCCTGATGATGCGCACGCTCTCTCTGCGAGAAGCGTTACCTATGCGGATATTTTTGAGAGTAAAAGCATACTTGGACTCGCTCGTTCTCTTGGTAACGGTGAATCATTATGCGCGCAACTTATTTGTGGCACACGGCAGAACGCGGATATGCGATGCGGCTTGCGAATAGCGTACGCGGCTGGTGGAAATGTTTTTCGTGAAGAACACGTTGCCGTACTTCTAGAACCGCTTACAATTGCCGGAGCAGGTAAGAGCGGAGTGTTGTGGCCAAAATGCGATACAAAGCACGTATCGTTATTGTCCGATTTTTTTAGCAGTGCCGGATTTCGTGGAGTAGCGGAGGGCCTCTTTTCCGCACGCTTTGAACCAATACATTCCGCGATATTTCGCGCAAAAAAGAATGCGATGCTTGATGCTTATGCGCGACGTGCGTATTTTTATCCATTCTTAACGGGAAAGTCGTTTTCACTGGCGCTAGAAAAACAGCACACAGCTCCAATTTCGGAAATTGTCCCTGCACAAAAAGATATGCGGGCGGAGATAATCAAACAGGTGGAGAATGTTGCTCATACACCGGCACTGGCAATGAAAGCCCGTGCATCAACGATTACAAGGCTTCCGCCTGAAAACCTTCCGATATGAAAATTTTAAAAGAATATTACGAACGAATCGTTCTGATTATCAATGATTCCATAAATAGGTACTTTCGCGGCGAACACAATCTGCACGTTCGCTACCTTTCTGTTTTTGCACTTGGCATATTTGTCATATTCGCTGTATCCTTCCACTCACTTTTTGTATCTCCGCGTGATTTTCCGGCAGGAATTCTAATTAAAATTGAGCGAGGGGCGACGCTGGAAGAGATAAGTGAAATGTTGTATGAAAAAGATGCCGTACGCTCTCGTTTCGTGTTTACGACCCTCGTAACTCTTTTGGCCGGTGATCGAGGTTCGCTCGCCGGGGATTATTTTTTCAGTATCCCTGAAACGGCGTGGGGAATGGCGGCGCGAATCACGCGCGGCGAATACGGGCTTGACCCGATACGCATCACATTTCCTGAAGGCGTTACGGTTGCGGAAATAGCGGATATACTGGACGGCAAATTACCCTCATTTGATAAATGGACTTTTGTAAAATTATCGCAGGGGAAAGAGGGGTATCTTTTCCCGGACACATATTTTTTCCTTCCAAATGTGGAACCCGGAGAGATTATTCGCGAGATGTCAGAAAATTTTGACAGGAAAATGCTCGCTGTTTCCGACAGCATAGCGCAGTCCGGAAAGACAGCCGAAGAGATAATAATAATGGCATCAATCATTGAGCGAGAAGCCATTACTTTCAAGGACAAAGAGATTATATCGGGAATTTTATGGAAGCGCATTGAAATTGGAATGCGCCTTCAAGTGGACGCGCCTTTCGTGTACGCTATCAACAAGGGTTCCTTTGAACTTACACGAGCTGACCTGAAAACGGACTCTCCATACAATACATACACGCGTGAGGGGTTGCCAATAGGGCCTATTTCAAACCCCGGGATTGACTCTGTCATAGCCGCCATTAAACCGGTGGAGACGCCATACCTCTTTTATCTGTCGGACCATTATAGCAAAATGCATTACGCCAAAGATTTTGAGGGACACAAGAAAAATAGAAGATTGTATCTGGATTAATAAGAAAAATTCAAAATTGAAATCTAAAAATGGAAAATGACAACTAAAAATTCAAAATGAAAATGAGTATTTTGCTTCTCGAATTTTAGATTATGAAAACTCACAATCTGGCTTTCATTGACTTGGAGATGACCGGACTTTTGCTTGAGAAGCACGAGATAATTGAGGTTGGGTGCATTGTGGCGCGGCAAGTACCGCAAAATTCAGGCGGAGCGCGCTTGGAGGTTATAGAAGAGATAGAAATGAAAGTGCGCCCGGAGCACATTGAGACCGCCGACCCCAAGGGGCTTGAGATAAATGGCTACAATCCTGAGAACTGGAAGAATGCTATTTCGCTCACGGAAGCATTAACGGCACTTTCCGAAAAAACAAAGGGAGCGATAATGGTTGCTCACAACGGAGCGTTTGACAGTGCGTTTCTGGAGCAAGGATTTGAAAAAACAGCTGTTAAGAACCAGATGCATTATCATCAGCTTGACACCATACCTATTGCGTTTGCAAAACTGTATGCAGTGCCGGGAGTGCAAAAATTCTCACTTAAAGAACTTTGCGCGTATTACGGTATTGAAAATAAGAAAGCTCATACTGCGCTCTCGGATGCACGCGCGACATATGAGCTCTACCGTAAACTAATGGGAATTTGATTGGCATTTTTTCTTGTTTGTCTGCTTTACTCGCACAACACTATCTGCCTATAAAATACCATAGTATTTTATAGGCAGATAGTATATTCAGGATATTATTTTGCGTGTATGCACAGCGCGTGTTACATTGCCACTATTGCTATGGAAAAATTGAAGAAAAAGGTGTTTGTCGGGCTTTCGGGCGGGGTTGACTCTGCTGTATCTGCCGCTTTGCTTAAAAAAGACGGGTACGATGTGGTAGGGGTGTTTATCAAAGTATGGTCGCCAGACTGGCTTCCGTGTACTTGGCGCGAGGATCGCCGAGATGCTATGCGCGTGGCGGCCGTTTTGAATATTCCTTTTATTACGCTTGACCTTGAAAAGGAGTATAAGGAGGGTGTGGTGGACTATATGGTGAGCGAATATGAAGCTGGGCGAGTGCCAAATCCGGATGTAATGTGCAACAAGTCGGTGAAATTCGGCGCATTCTTGAATTTCGCGCTCAAAAACGGCGCGGATCTCGTGGCAACCGGACATTATGCGAGAATAGTCAAAAGTCAAAAAGTCTCTGCCTGTCGGCAGGCAGGAAAAGTCAAAGGTGGCGTGGAAAAATCTGAATACCAATTACTACGAGGAAAAGACGGCAATAAGGATCAATCGTACTTTTTGTGGACGCTTACGCAAAGACGGTTGGAATACATACTGTTTCCTGTCGGGCATATGATTAAGCCGGAAGTGAGAGCTTTAGCAAAAAAATTCAATTTGCCCGTTGCGGAAAAGAAAGACAGTCAAGGATTGTGTTTTGTGGGGAAGATTGATATGAAAGAATTCCTGGCGCATTTTTCGGAAAAAAAGAATGGTGGCGTGCTTTCAGAAAATGGGGATATAATCGGCACGCACGACGGAGCTTTTTTCTACACCATTGGACAGCGACACGGCTTTCAGATATTGAAAGGCGGTTCCGAGCAGACACCATATTATGTTGTTGCTAAAGACGTTGCCAAAAACACCATCACAGTATCGCGTCTTCCGCGCGAGGAAAAATTCGCAACCTGCGACGTAAACTTGAAATATGAGAACTGGGTGTCTGGTGAACGCCCGACAGATGGAATATACACCGCAAAATTTCGTTATCGCCAAGAGGACATAATTTGCCATCTTAAGAATAATGGCAATGAAGCATATGTTCACTTTTCCGTGCCGGAAAATGTCGCGGAAGGGCAGTCCATTGTGATTTTTGATGGTGAAATATGCCTTGGGGGCGGTATTATTGGAAAGAGCGAATAGATTTGAGGGCACTTGCCTAGCCAAACGCTCGTGATACAATACGGACATTAACAGATAAACAG
>CAYIHM010000016.1:0-10118 GCA_964363265.1 uncultured Candidatus Saccharibacteria bacterium | reverse complement strand
CTTACACCTTACATTCCTTTTACATTCCCCCTACATTCCTCTTACACCTTACATTCCTTTTACATCTTACATTTCTCTTCCGTTCTTTTACCCCCCTTCTCCTCGCCCGCAGCGGTAGCTATACATGTATAATGTACTATAGTATAATATACATGTATAGTATTAGTATGGGAAAATATGAAAGGGGGGAAATTGCAGAGATCGTCCTTTCCACACTTCTCGCAGTGGGGGTTATTACTGTTGCTGTTGTCGCGCCAAACGCGCTTCAAATATTCAAATATTTCAAACCGAAAAATGCGTATGAACGCAGGAGAATCAAACAATCCATTGATCGTCTTGAGCAGCGGAGGTTCGTCAAGGGTACACAAGAAGGGTATTATGAACTGACAGCCAAGGGGAAGCTGAAAGCGTTGCGTTACCGAATAGAAACGACAAAAATTCAACCTCAAAAGGAATGGGGAGGCAAGTGGTGGCTGATTATGTTTGATGTGCCGGAGGAGAAGAAAGCGGCGCGGAGGGCCATCAACTTCGCACTTAAGAAAATAGGGTGCGTGCGATATCAAAAGTCGGTGTTTATTACTCCATTCCCCTGCGAGAAGGAAATTGATTTTATCGGCGAGTGTTTTGGCGTGCGTGAGCACATACGGATCATCGTGGCGGAGAGGATAGAGGGGGATGATGTTTTT
The DNA here is from genome assembly GCA_964363265.1 of uncultured Candidatus Saccharibacteria bacterium. Lineage (GTDB taxonomy): Bacteria > Patescibacteriota > Minisyncoccia > Phycocordibacterales > JBBUEZ01 > JBBUEZ01. Next base: position 9,432 of record CAYIHM010000016.1, on the reverse strand, counting down.
AGAAGAAAATTTCACCTTTAGTTGGTTATTCTTTTTTGCACCCTGCGCTTCCTGTCTATTTCTATTTATCTACTTCCTTCTCAGCCATACACGCATAAAGTACTATAGTAAATTATACATGTATAGCGGGTGGTGTCCTCGTCTTCGTTGGGCGTCAGTATATTCGCGGGGCGTCTTTGGTAAATGTCTTTGGTGGGTTGATAATTATACCATCCCCAATTAACGCTTGCGCAATGCAATTCAAAACCAGTCGCTTGTGCAAACCGGCTGAAGGTATCATTCTTTCGTCAAAATTTCCGCGTTGCCCGCAGTGATGAGTATCGTGTGTTCAAAGTGGGCGCTACGTTTGCCGTCTTTTGTCTTATAGGTAAATCCGTCTTTATCGCGATATTTTTGCTTGCTCCCCTCGTTTATCATTGGCTCAAGCGCCACAACCATACCCGATTTCAATTCAACGCCTGTTCCTTTTTGTCCATAATTCGGTATCTCCGGGTCTTCATGCACGTGATGCCCCACGCCGTGTCCGGCAAGTCCTTCCACAACTCCATAACCATACGGCTTTATGAACGCTGAAACGGCATTGCCGATATCGCCAACGCGCGCGCCGTTCTTTGCCGTTTTGATACCAACCATGAGAGCTTCCTGCGTAATGTTCATCAATTTGCGCGCCGCGTCATCAACTTCACCCACGGGCATCGTCATTGCCATATCGGTAATAAGACCTTTGTGTGCAAGACCAAGGTCAAGTCCTACAATATCTCCTTCTTTCAACACGCGGTCGGGAGAAGGAATGCCGTGAACAATTTCATCATTCACCGACGCGCACAATGTCGCCGGATACGCGCGCCCTCCCCATATCGGTTTGTATTGTAAAAACGCAGGCACATCACCGCCGTCGCGAATGAGTTTCTCGGCAAGAGCGTCAAGTTCGCCTGTCGTAACACCCGGACGCACCGCTTCCGCCACGCGCCGCAAAACGCCAGCGAGCCGCCGCCCGCTCTCACGCAAAATTTCTATTTCTTCCGGCGTGTTAATCGTTATCATTGAATGCTTTTTTAATGATCTCATGATGAACTTCTTCAATACCCTGCTCGCCGTTTATTTCAAGAAACACATACCGCGAATTATTGCGGAAATAATTGATTGCCGGAACAACATTTTCAGCGAACCAGTCAAGGCGGTTGTTGATATATTCATCGGTGTCATCAGAACGCCCGCGCCCTTTCATCATCTGAAAAGCGCGCTCGCGTGGCACATTCAGATAAATTACGCGCGGTTTCTTGATGCCGTAAAAATCAAGCGCCGAATCAAGAATGGGCGCTTCGTGCAGGCGGCGCGAGAGGCCATCCATCACCAAATGCTCCTCGCCGGAATAGTTCTCAATAAAAAATCCAGTCCAAAGCCACACGGGAATGAATTCGGGCATCAATCCGCCGTTTTGCATCACCTTCTTTACCAGCGTACTCGTATAATTCCCCCTTTCGGCCAATTCGCGCATCTTGGCACCCGTTTCCACATAAAGCGCCTTGCGATTGGAATTTTTTTCCAAATATTCCAGAAGGAGGCGCGCTTGCGTCCCCTTGCCCGACCCTGATTGTCCGAAAAATATGAATGTGAACGGCTCTTTTATCATAATATGGTCAGTATAGCGTATTTCTCCATTACACCAAAATCTCTAAAAAATTGCAGGACGCGAATCAGAAAGATTAGTGTATAATTGAGAGATATGAGATTTGGTAATTTTGAATCAACAGGCCAGGAACTTCTCGGCGAAGGGGCTGATAGGAAAACGTTCATCAATCCAGTGGACGCGGAGAAGGTTATCTCTGCGACAAAAGAAGGGGCGGAGAAAGACACCCATCGTCAACTGAAGGGCAGGTTTTATCTTACAAAAATAGTCCACGCGCTTCTCCCTAAAAATATTCCTAATGTGTACCAGGTCGGAGAATCTCGCGACGGAATACAGTCTGCCGATAGGCAGCGCATCTCACATACGACAGGACACGCACATTTACAAAAAGCGCGTCAATCTGGAGGGAGTGAGGAATCGGCAAGAAAACAAATAATAGAAGAAATGGGGGGAAGGAATGACAGATGTAACTTTAAAACTTTCAGATATTGGTCTTGGTTTCAATATTGATGAAAACGTCGGCAATTACACAAAAGACGAAACAGGGAATATGCATTATCTTGAGTCATTCAGCCCTTGGCAGGCGGACGCAACAAGCCCTGGAGGACTCGAAGTATTGTTTAACGAGGAAACGCTGAGAACTGCTATTGATGGTATCCCTGACCAGGAGACGAAAAAAGAATGCGTAAAGCATTTAGGGAGACTTATGGAACTATTGGCTGAAGAACAGCGAGAGCAACAAAGAGTACAAGAGGAGCACAAGATGGGCTTGATGGAGTGTGGTCCGCAGGTTAAAGAGCTCGAGACAATCCTCGCGCCATTTCTAATGGAAGATGCCCTCGTTATGTTGCACGCTATCAAAACGGAAGAAGAAGCCGAGAAAAGTAACGAAAGAAAGTCTGCCGAAATTGCTCTCACCATTACCCGCAATAGGTTGGCTATTTTAAAGAATAAAACCAATATTTCCAATGAAGAATATGTTACCTTATGTCAAAAATACGAAATCCTTTCTCGTGCCGTTGGAATGGTAAATCGTGGAGTCATAGACCGTAGTAGATAACCCGTATTTCAATTTGAAATCTTTTATACTAATACTAACACGATATCCTCATACTCTTGCATCGCGAAATGTGTAGATGTACAGTGATAAGATTTTTCATAAAGCCAGCAAGGAAGTATGCCGAAATCCGTGTTTTTAATACTCCCTCATTGAGATTTGCGCGTCTATCTTTTTAACAAGGTCAAGCACTACCGACACGACAATGAGAAGTGCCGTACCGCCGATTGCAAGGGCCGTTATGCCGGTAATGGCCTGCATCGCGAGCGGAAGCACCGCGATAAGTCCGAGGAAAAGCGCGCCGACAAACGTGATGCGCGTGAGAATACGCGCGACGTATTGCGATGTCGCCTGTCCCGGGCGCACGCCCGGAACGAATGCTCCTCCTTTTTGCAGGTTCGTCGCAATGGCATCGGGGTCAAACGTAACGGCCGTGTAAAAATAAGTAAAGAGAAAAACCAAAAGAAAATAAAATATTGAGTAAAACCATCCGTTGTTCAAAAACGAAAGTACGGCTTTAGAAATGGCCTGCACGATACTGCTATCAATATTGCCGAGAAAATTGAATACCATCTGCGGCAGCAGAAGGAGCGAGAGCGCGAAAATAATCGGTATCACGCCGGCTTGATTCACGCGGAGCGGCAAATATGTGGAAACACCGCCATACACTTTCATCCCGCGCACGCGCTTCGCGTATGTTACCGGAATAGGCCGTTCCGCTTCCGTAATTATGATTACGCCGGCTATAATGGCGATTGCGACAAACAAAAACGCGATATATAGGGGAATCTGCGATACGTCAAAAGAGAAAACGAGTTGCGCGACAGTGGATGGAAGCGCCGCGACTATACCGGCAAAAATAATGAGTGAAACGCCATTGCCGATTCCGTATTCCGAAATCAATTCGCCAATCCACATCAGGAGTACCGAGCCGGCCACCACCACGCCCACATTTACAATCTGACTCCACAAATCCAAATGCGCCACGATACCCTGACGCTCCAAAAGCACCAGAAGGGCGTAAGCCTGAATAATCGCGAGAGGTAAAGTGAGCAAGCGAGAATACTGAGAAAACTTTTTTCGCCCAGCTTCCCCTTCTTCGTGATACAGGGCCTTTAGCTTTGCGGACATTATGGTCATCAACTGCATAATGATGGACGCGGTAATGTACGGCGCGACACCAAGCATCACGATTGAAAGGTTTGCCAGTCCGCCGCCGGAAAAAATGTTCAGCAAGCCGAAAAATTGATTGCCGGAAAAGAATTCCTCAAGACGCAGTGCGTCAATACCCGGCACGGGAACAGCCGCAAGCAAGCGAAATACCGCCAGCGCGAAAATTACAAAAAGAAGTCTCTTTCGCAGGACGCTATCATGAAATACTAATTTAATTTTTTGGAGAAAATTATCCATATTTTAAATTAAAAATGTACTCCGTCCGCCGGCGGATTGCAATTTACATTTTTATCGTTCCCCCCGCCTTTTCAATCCCGTCTTTTGCGCTCTTTGATGCCATACATCTCTCAATTGTCAGTTTTTTCGTAAGCGTTCCGTTGCCGAGTATCTTCACTATCGGAGTCTTTCCTTTCATATTGCGCACAACGCCCTTTTGCACAAGAATTACCGGATTGACCATATCTCCGTTTGAAAAAACATTCTCAAGGACACCGAGATTCACGCCCTGCGCGCGTACTTTTTCCGCATTCACGGTGCGTGCCCTGTTTTTACCGTGTCCGCGCATTTTTGGAATCTTCTTTATCGTATCGCGAAGCTCCGGACGCAATTTCCTTCCCGCGCGCGCTTTCTGCCCTTTTGTGCCTCGTCCGGAAGTTTTCCCGCGCTTCCCGCCGCGCCCGACACGCCGGCTCTTTTTATTCGGAGTATTTCTTTTTAGTGTGTGTAATTGCATAATATTTAGTCAAAAGTCTGTAAAGTTGAAAGTCTGTAAAGTCTAATGATTCCACTTTTTACTTTATGGATTTTATAAACTTTACGGACTATTTCGTTATTTGAGTTTCTCCAATGCCTTGATGGTGGCACGTGCATTGTTGAGCTTATTCTTGCTTCGTGAAAAAATCTTCGCGCCGATATCTTTCACGCCGGCGAGGTCAAGCACAATGCGCACGGAACTGCCTGCCACGATGCCTCTCCCGGGTGCCGGCATAAGCATTACGCGCGCGCTCGCGAGTTTTGCCTCGGTTTCGTGAGGAATGGACATCGCCTTTGTAAGACGCAGTTTTATCATATTCTTTTTCGCGCTACGGAACGCTTTTTCAATGGCGAGAGAGGTGTCACCGGCTTTCCCTGTGCCCACACCGACGCGTCCGTTGCGGTCTCCGGCGACTACGGCAACGCTGAAATTAAACCTGCGGCCTCCGGAAACCACGCGCGTAACACGGCGAATATCTATCATTTTCTGGTCAAATTCCGGTTTTGCGCGCTCAAAATTCGCGCGGCGCGGCCGGCCGCCCGCCTGTGACCCTCCGCGGCGCTGACCTCCCGCACCACCACCGCGCGGCGGACGCGCATTTCTCGCGCCCGCGGCTCCACCGCGCGCTCTATCCGTATTATGTTGTTTTGTTTCTTTGGGCATATTTCAAATGTAAAGTGTAAATCTCAAAATGCAAAAGTTAATTAAAACTCAAGTCCTCCTTCTCGCGCCCCTTCGGCAAATGCGCACACGCGACCTGTATAAATAAATCCCCCTCTGTCAAATACGACCTTTGTTATTTTCTTCTCCTTCGCGCTCTTCGCAATCAAAAGACCGGCGGCGCGAGCGCGGTCTGTCTTCGTCTTTCCTTTCACAATATTATCAGACACGGATACGATAGTCTTGCCCGCAATGTCGTCAATAACCTGCGCATACACGCGCGTATTTGACTTGAAAAGCGCGAGACGCGGACACGATGAAGTCCCAGCGGCTTTCGCGCGTATCTTCTTGTGCCTTCGTATTCTTTTTTCTGTCTTTGTTTTCATTGTTTTATTCGTATGTTCGTATCAATTCGTAATTCGTATTTGTACACTGATGTTGCTCATATTCGTATCATTTGTAACATTCGTATATTCGTATGGCGCTAGACCGACTTCTTCCCCTGCTTTCGTCTTATTACCTCTCCTGAATATCTCATACCTTTCCCTTTATATGGTTCAGGTTTCTTGAGGGCGCGCACCATTGCGGCAAACTGTCCCACCTTTTCTTTGTCAATTCCGGAAATGGTCATTACGTTTTTTTCCGCCTTCATTTCAATTCCATCCGGAACAGGTACGTTCACTTTATGTGAAAAACCGATTGAAAGGACAACCGTTTTACCCTGAAGGTCGGCTTTATACCCCACTCCTTCAAGAATAAGCGTCTTCACATACGGCTTGTTGACTCCGCTTATCATATTTTGGATATGAGAAGCGTATGTTCCCCAAAGAGCGTTTGTGAATGGCGACTCTTCTTTGCGCGAAAGCGTAATATCTTTATCGCCTATTGCGATAGCAATAACATCTTTAAACTCACGTTTCAATTCGCCGAGCGGCCCTTTCACGGTCAACACGCCGCCGTCCATCGTTACGGTTGTCTTATTTGGTATCTCAATAATTTGTTTTCCTACTCTGCTCATGTTTCAAATTAAAAATTCAAATCTCAAAATGCAAAATTGTGGCATCCGCAACGCAGATTCATTAATTTTAAATTTTGATATTTCCATTTTGCATTATGTTTTACCATATCTTAAAAAGCGCTTCACCGCCAATGTGTTCCTTTCTGGCTTCTTTATCTCCCATAATGCCCTTCGGCGTGGACAAAACAAGCATACCGAAACCGTGGCGTACGGGCTTAATCTCTTTCGTTCCATAATACACTCTGCGTGAGGGTTTTGAAATGCGCACAACCCCGCCGATACGCGGAGTCTTCCCGTTATAAACGATTCCAACCTCCAGATATTTTTTAACTTTCTTTCCCTTCTTTGTTACTGACGCCAAATACCCCTCTTTTGCCAAAAGAGTCGCAATCTCAAACTTCACACTGGAATACGGCATCATCGTAGATGCCAAGCTGGCAGTGCTTGCGTTTCTTATATTTGTTAAAAAATCTGCGATAGGGTCCATAATATAAATTCAAAATTGAAATTTCAAAATGCAAAATTACCAACTTGATTTTTTGACTCCCGGGATTTTGCCGTCGTTGGCAAGCTCGCGGAAACAAATACGGCACAGGTCAAAGTCCCGCATATACCCACGCTTGCGCCCGCAACGAAAACAGCGATTTGTCTTCCGCGTGCTAAATTTCGGCACTTTTCGCGAACGTGCGATGACAGACGTTTTTGCCATAATAATAGTACGCCCTGCACGGTATATTTCTTTGATATCACGCTTTTTTTCTTCTAAACCGGCCTACGGCACAGAAGGAGAAAAACGGATCAAAAGACATTACCGCCCCCAAGAGCTTGCTCCATATACTATCAGACCATCGGATTTTGTCAACAAAATGGTCATTCCAAAAAAGATGGCCGGTGCGATGTGCGCCGGCCCTATTGCTTCCCCCATTGCGGTTGCTGGAAAAGCTCTCCCTGTGTGACTCCATTCCTCGCCTTCAAGATATGCCCAATTCCACGCACCACCTTCAAGGTCGCCAATTTACATCTGCAGCAGCTTGACAACAAATGTGCCACGCGTAGTATGTGTACAGACACATTTGGATTTGGAGAATATATATGTTCACGATAGACTATGGCCGTGCGACATTGGTAATCAAAAACATCACCGATGCGTTCATAATGAGACAATTCCCGTTTGGGGGAGCACTAAGACCGCAAGATGCGGTGGAGATTGTGGGTCAGCCAATAGAAAAGGCGCTATTTTGGTTCTATGCATGCCACTATATGCGCGGAGCCATTAACAGCACCATGGCAATCCGGAAACTTTCTCATATGCGCAAGGAAGAGCCATCTCTATTCATACCTGAACAAGCGATGGGTATGGACAAGGAGACATTGGAAAAGTACCTGCGTAACCGCATCAATTACCATTCTCGGCAAATCGCCAATTTCTGGGTGGAAAATTCACGACTCCTTGTAGAACATTTTGAGGGCGATCCGCGCGCCATCTACAACAGTAAGGACGATTACCGAACAATCGCGGATATCATTGCGAACAAGCGTGTACGTGTAGGAAAAAAGAGTATGAACGGATTCGCCGGATTCCACGGATTCCAGAGAAAAATGTCGGGCATGCTCACATATTTTCTATTGGATCAAGGATTGATTCGTGAAGCGAAGTTCGACATGGCAATTGATTTCCATATCATTCGCGTGTTGGTTACAAATCAGGTTCTCGTGGCGAAAAATAGGTCATTTCGCTACACTGATACCGTGCAGGTGGCGGCATTGGATGCGCTCGCGCACTTTCATAAAAAGCACCCCGAATATTCACCGCTAACAGTATGCGATGCCGTCTGGCTTTTATCCTCCACGCTCTGCAATAAGAGCCCATGGAATAAGGGGTTTGATATAACGGGGGAAAAGACGGAGTCCCGTCGTGGGCATATGAGGGAAAACGGTATCACTCCTTCCGTGCGCAAAAAGGACCTCCTTTTGGCTCTACCATTTGAGAACATCGGATGGAATCACGCTGGATGGATGAAAACCGGCGTAGCACAACGGGATTCATTCGCTACATGTGGGCGTTGCCCCGCTTGCGGGACATGCCGATATGGTATTCCGTCGTGGGATTACTACCAAAAGGGAATTTTTATCCTCCGAGAAAAGTAGGAGATAAAAACAATAAGAGGCCGTCTTCCGCAAGCGGAAGACGGCCTTTAAAATGAAATATCCCAGTCGTCAAACTGGATAATTCTCCGTGCACCATCGGGAAGAATCAGTTCTCCTCCTCTATCACCCCTATCTTTCCTTGCCTCCTCCACAATTTCCAATGGGGTGAAGAAAAAAATAAGAACATCCTTAAAAAACCTCCGTCGTACGGCATTCCCTGTCTTCCTCAACCGATTTGCTCGCCGGCGGAATGTCTCCGACTTTGACCAGACATACACTCTGTCAAAAGTGGGGATGTCAGACCGTTCAAGAAGCGCGCCCCACGAAACAACGCGTGTGTCGTCATTTTGGTATGCCATGTAATGACCGCTCAAAAAATCGCGCATGAGGCGTTCATACATGTCCCACGCACGTGTCACACGCAAACGCTTTTCGATGAGATACAGCTGGTGCGGAAGAAAACGCCGATTGGTGAGGAACCAGATTGCGTATTCCAATCCCGAGCGCTTCTTTCCCATCTCCTTCTCAATCTCTCTCTTGGGAGCGTATGAGAACGCGTCGTACATATACAACTTCTTCTCGAGCAACTGCGCTGCCTTTTCCATATCCGCGTCAAGAGGATTCGTCCGCATCTTCCGTTCAGACTGCAAGACGGCGGCTAACATCAATGGGTCACGTTCAGATATCGAATAAGTGACACCACAAATGATTTCTCTCTCTCTGTGCTGGAAAAACACGCCGTGGCGCGACATGCGCGACGCGTCCTCAACCATAACCGCCTCAAGACGTTTCCATATCTTTGCAAAACGCCACTGGTCAATGGTCGCGAACTTTCGCCTTGCCGACACTTGCTTTCGTCGGCCATCTTTTTTGTCGCGAAGTGCACCATGCGAATACGGCCTTCCTTTCCCCCTACCAATCTCAAGTAGGACCGTTATTTCAAAATGCACTCCGTCAACATCTGCCGGTCCTATCACAGCAATCACATCCAG
>CAYIHM010000015.1:0-10328 GCA_964363265.1 uncultured Candidatus Saccharibacteria bacterium | reverse complement strand
ATTCACCAAATCCTTATGCTAGTGTTTTGCAAAACACTAGCATAAGGGCAAATATAATACCCCCATCCTGCCATCATAACAATCTTCGCTATTGCCATTCTAAAACGGATTTTTAGCCCCGCGTATCTCAAAGTGTACGTGAGGGCCTGTGGACTTGCCGGTATTGCCGACATAGCCGATCACTTGGCCTTGAACAACTCGCGCGCCTGAGCCCACGATAACACCGTTCATATGCGCGTAAAGCGTCTGCGTCCCGTTTGTGTGTTTGATAACCAAATAATCGCCATACCCGCCGTTCCACCCTGAGTCGCGGCTCACTATCACATCGCCGGAAGCAGACGCGACGACCGGAGTTCCGTTGGGCGCGCCGATGTCCACGCCGTTGTATCCGTGAATGCCCTGTGTTTTATGCCCTGCGCCGGAAAGAGGATGCATATAATACCCGCTATATGAAGGTACATCGTTTGTTCCGCGCGCCGGTTTTTTTGGTACGATACCAGAGGAACTTCCGTTCGGCGTATTCGGAACGCCAACTTCGCCGTCAGGAATAACAACAACATCTCCAATGGCAAGCTTCGCGTCGGCGTAAAGGCCGTTGAAATCAAGAATTTCCTCCTCTTGCCCTTTATATTTTTTCGCAATGCTCCGCACGGTTTCCCCCGCAACGACCGTATGCTGGACGCCGGAAACGGGAAGGATAACGAGTGTCTGTCCCGGCTGTATGGCTTGCCCTTTCTTAATGTCATTCGCCCAGAGAATCGTATTTGCGGAAACTCCAAACAGTTTTGCGATACCGGAGAGCGAATCGCCGGCACGCACTACATACAAACTGATATTGTCAGACGAGAGCGGTTCATCTTCAATATCCGCAATAGTCCCGGACGGACCTGTGTCCGGCAAAAGCGCAACACCGCCAACGACAGTAATATCCCCGCCTCCCTTTGCCGGATTCGGGTCCAGATTAAGAGCGGCCTTGAGAAGGGGCATATTTTGTGAATTCTCCTCCTTTGGAAGTGCCTCATCCGCGCTATTATTATCAAAAAGACCCGCCACAAAAGACAAAAGTCCCGCATTTGCGGGTGCGGGGGCTGAAATAAGGCCGATAATGGCCACGAAAGAAAAAACAAGCGTTACAAGTTTACGCTTGGGAAATAAGGCTATTTTTGCCTTCCCGCGAGAAAAAGGAGCAGGGGAAGACTCTTTATATTGAGGTAAGATAAGCCTAAAATTAGCGCCCGAGTCGGTATATTCTGTCGTTTTCAGTGAAATATGGCTTAGTAAGGCCGTTTTTGGTCGGGATACCAAGCATTTCCACCGATCGGTCATTCGGTCATTGCTTCCTTGCATTCAAGTATACCGCCATCGGAGATGTGGTCAATGGTGTCTGTGGATAAGATAATATGGAGAATTTTTGCGCAAAAAACAGCGCCACGCGCTGTCCACAAACAAAAATTTGCATTGCTGACATTGAAACGATATACTTGGAACATATATGAGCGCTCAACAAAATAATCCTCCTTCTTTTACAGGCTCCGAAGGGGAAGATGTCGGCAATCACATTGCCGATGCGCTGAAAAACGCGCCACCCGGACCGAAACCCGATCCTGCGCAATCCCGCAGTGGCGCTACGGAAACATCGCTCGCGCGCGCTTTCCAGAGAACGATCCAAGACGCAAAAATTGCCGACGGAACATACGTCGGAAACCCTGCAACGGTTGGAGAAATAAAAAAGGATCTTGCCGCAATTGGTGTTACTGTGCCGGATGTGCCGAAAAAAATTGTCGCCGGAACTGCCGTCAAAAACCTCGCGCGAACAACACCGCGCGCGATACCTAAAGAGAGAACGCCGGCCGTGAAAAAGCCCAGTGCCGTAAAAGGAAAACCTGCCGTGAGCAAATATGCCGAAATAGGCTCTGTGAAAAATGTCGCCGAGCAACCCGCGCAAAAATTGCCGGAATATGTGTTGAGAAAAAAGATTGCGAATGCGGACAAAGAGATTGCGGATCTTGAGTTGCGGCTTAAGAACGCGGAGAAAAAGGGTGATGCGGATACGGCAATATGGGCAAATGCGAGAATTATGACTGAGAGAAGAAAAATTGCGGATGCGGAGAAAGCGTTGCTCACACATCCCAATGTCCTCGCGCGAAACAATGCGCCAGTAACGGCAAAAATTAGCCCAACAAGAAAGCCTAAAAAGCCTACATATCCTGCGTATCACGAATATCCAGGTGATTGGAAACCAGTGGGTGCTGGCAATCCTCCCAAAGACTTTTTAGACGGCGACGACCCGAAAAAATTTGAAAGCAAACCACCAATCTCACCCACATTATCCGCATCTAAATTTGCTAGCGAGCCCAAGGATAATATAGTAGTAGAAAACAACACCCGTAATAATTCTCCTTTTATAAACTCGCTAACGGCAAATATTATGCGCCAAGGAAACCCAAATTTCGGCGAAACACCGTATACTGTCAAGACGACTGTTGAATTTCCAAGTGGCAAAGAGGGGCAAAGTACCGATTATATAAACACCGTTCGTTTTTTGCTTGGAACGCATAACCCCGAGGAATTGATTGCGATGATACGAAAGGAACAGGCGCAACAGGCAGGTGAGGGAAAAAGGCAAATTGAAGCAGAGCTTGAAGCGTTGAGTGGGGGCGACAAAACCCCTTCTTCACGCGCGCGAATGGCGGAGCTTGAGGCGCGGCTTGCGGAACTGGACGCAACGGTACAAAAACCGATTGAAACACTGGCTGGAGCGCCTGAAAATGAGGCGCAAAATACCGCGGAGGACGAGCGCACGCCCGCCCCGCCCGCGTTCTCCGCGCGGGAATTGCGGGCGCGGGAATTTGCCAAAAATGTTTCCGATCGTACGCATTTGCTCCCGTTTGACACGATAACGGTGCAAGGGACCGACGGAACGATTGAAAACGATTGGGTCATACAATATGTAGATCCGTATACGAATGAAGTTATCGCGCGAAAACGCGATGGCGCTGATGTTCTCACGAAAACAATCTCCATAGACGAAGCGGAACGATTGAACCCGCGCGCGGAAGTTTCCGCACAGCAAGCTCCAGCCGAAGCGGCGCGGGAAAACGGCGCGGGACAACCGCCGGCAAATCAAGAAATGCCGCAAGTGCCAGAAGCGCAAACGCCCGCGCGAGGGCCGCAATCAAACGAACAAGCGCCGCCTGCAGGAGGAGGCCGTCCGCCCGAAGGCCCGCCTGCCGGAGTTGCTTTCCAGCGGGAAGTTGCGGAAACATTTGAACAAGAGAGAACGAGGGGACAACGAATCGGCTCGTGGCTTAAAGAACGCGCGAAAGGACTTTTCACATTCGGATGGTGGGAAACTCATATTGCCGAAAAGGTAAGGGTGGGGACGAAAGTTGTCGGGAGAGACTTGGAAGCGCAATCGCGTCTTGTACGGCAGGAGGAGGGGCTGCTCTCGGAAGAAGAGGCATTGGCGGAAACGACACGAATGCGGGAGCTTTTCGCTATGTCAAATATGGAAGCGCCGTCAGCGGGACAATACGAGGGAGTGTCCCGCCTTGTCACATCGGAAAAAATAGCCGCCAACAGGCACATTGAGGACACGATGGCGGCCGACGCTATTCGGCAAATTGAAGAACGGTTCCACGACACCAAGCGGTATGACGGCACACCTGCCATCACCCCCGAAAGTCTGCGCGCGATAGAGGATCGCATCAGAAATTCCGTCGGCGCGATGCGCCGAGGCCAAGCCGATGATGACATACTAAACTTCACGCGCCGCGTGCGTGGCGCGCTTGATAAGGATTGGTGGAAGCGCTATATCGCAACGGGCGTGGAGATGGTGCTGGCCGCCTCAGCGTTCAAGTTTGTCGCTTCTTATGCCGCGGGCGCATTTGGCGGCGCGGATCCCACATCGGCAATCCAAGGCGCGAAAGAAATGATGCGCCCGCTGAAAGATACGATATGGGGGGAGGCGAAACGCATTTTAATTGAGCAAGGAGTTCCAAATCCGACCGATAGCCAGGTTATGGATGTATCAAAGGTCATCGCCGGAGATAGCGGCGTGGGTGTCGGTGAATGGGATATGACAGGCAGTCCCATTGATACGAATATGAAGGCCGGCACACTGTTGCATATAGGAAAAGCTGTTGCGCTGGCGGCGAGAATGGTGGCGGGGACTCCGTAAATATCAAGTAGTGTAATAATTTAAAACTATGGACACACAAAAAGCGCAAAAATTGGGGAAACTGCTTGCCGATTCAATGCTCGCCGATGAAATAAAAGAGGCGATCGTGAAAAATCTGGCGATTATTCCTATGCCTCTCATTGACAAGCTCATCGCGTCTCTTGAAGCGGAGGGAAAGTATATGGCAAATGCCGTGACGGATATAGAGAACTTCTTCGCCGAACAAAACAATGCGTGGGACGCTTTGGCGGCTCGGCAAAAAAAAGAAACGGAACGAATTGTCGCGGAAGAGGCTCTTAAAATAGAAATTGAGACAACTGCTGGCTCAAATAATAACCGCGCTCAATAGAAAATTGTAAAAATTACAATATTCTTTTCCCAAAAACACCTGTGGAGCGCAGGTGTTTTTATTTTATACCATCCGCAACTAATGCCTTGCGGCAGCGTTCAAAATCGCAGAGATTTTGAAGGATTGTCGGAAATGATAGCCTCACGAAAGTACCATTAAGCCACAAAATGATTAGTTGCGGGGGGGGTACTATACTTCATATCACTACAATAGTTGACTATTGTAGTGATGTGAAGACGGAGTATGATATAGTGATGCGTGATGAATGATACTTTTAATGAAAAAAATGATAGCGTGAAACATTTGGACGGATTAAATGACGCGCAAAAAGACGCGGTATTGCACAAAGAAGGCCCGCTTCTGATAGTTGCAGGCGCAGGCGCGGGAAAAACCAAAGCAATCACGCACAGAATATTGCATCTTATAAAAAACGGCGTCGCTCCGCACAATATTCTCGCAATCACATTCACAAACAAAGCCGCGAAAGAAATGCAAGACCGCGTTGCAAAACTTTTGCGGGAAGACAAGGCGCTCAATATGCCGCTCTCGTTCAATGAGCGGCCGTTTATGAGCACATTCCACGCGCTCGGCGCGTATATTCTCCGTGAGAACAGTGAACATATCGGCCTGACCAAACATTTCGCAATTCTGGACGACGGCGACACAACATCTATTATGAAAGAGGCTCTGGGTACGCTCTCGCTTGACCCGAAACAATGGGAACCGCGAAGAATGAAAAACGCGATTTCACGGCAAAAAGGCGATGTCATCACGATGGAGACGTACGCCGCGGGCGCGGGCAACGAATATTTCCCGCGCGTGCTTTCTTCCGTGTGGCGCGCGTATGAAAAAATCCTCGCCGAACACGGCGGTATGGACTTTGACGACCTTCTTTTGAAAACGGTCCTGCTCTTTCAGAACCATCCGGATGTGCTCGCGCGTTACCGCGAACGCTGGCAGTATCTTCACATAGACGAATACCAGGACACAAACACGGCGCAGTACCGCCTCTCCACTCTTCTTGCCGGCGAACGCAAAAATATCTGCGTCGTGGGAGATATGGACCAATGCCTTCCGGCACACACGCGAATCAGCGCTCCGCGCGGCTCCATTCCAATAGCGCGGCTGAAGAAGGGTGATATGGTATACAGCGCGGCGGGACACGGCGCCGTGTGCGTGCGTCCCGTGCAGAAAGTGCATAAACGGACATATCGCGGCGATCTTGTCGCAATCAAAACAAAAAACGGGGCGCGTCTTTCATTCACTCCCGGACATATGCTCTTTGCGGCGCTCGCGCCGGAAACCGGTATGTACTATACCTATCTGATGTACCGTAGAGATCGCGGGTTCCGCATTGGCGTCGTGCAAAGCATCCGCAGTTTTACGAAAGACACATTTGAGAATGGTCTTCGTACCCGTTCCAATCAGGAACACGCCGACCGTATATGGATACTCAAAATCTCTCCGTCGCGAGCGGAGGCGCAATACTTGGAACAATTGTTCGCATTCACATATGGCATTCCGACGACCGTCTTTCACGCAAACGGACGGATGGGTATGGGCGAGAGCGCCATTGCAAAACTCTTCGCGGCAATCCCGACGACAGACCACGCGCGTGATCTTTTCGGCGCCACCGGACTTTCATTTGACTACCCGCACTATGCTCCTCAAGGAACGACGCGCGTAAACACCGAACGCGCTCGCATTAAGATCCGATTGACGCTTTGCGACGACAAACGAAAGGGGGCAACGAATCCGTGGGGGATGAGCCGCCTCTCCGTTAATACGACGAGTGCCACGCTGAAGAAAAAGCTGATGGCGGAAGGATTCCGCCCGCGCAAAGGCAAGCGAAACGATTGGCGGCTTGAGATAGCGCGGATGGATTACGGGGAATTGGAACGGATCGCCCAGAAACTGGAGCGGCTTGACCCGTCACTTTCTATCACCCGCGTCGCGGCCATTACGAAAGGTGAGCGTCTCTCTTTCCAGCCGGCGGCAAATCTCCTGCCGGGAATGTTGGTCGCGTATTTTCAAAATGGCGCTATCGTGCGCGACACCATTGTCCGCGTGGAGAAAAAACCATACCAAGGCGTCGTCTATGATCTTGATGTTGACCAAACGCACAATTACATTGCCGAGAATATCTCCGTCCACAACAGTATATACTCGTGGCGTGGCGCGGATTTTCGCAATATTTTAAACTTTGAGCGCGATTTCCCTGACGCAAAAGTGGTATTACTGGAAGAAAATTATCGCTCCACCGCGAATATTCTTCTCGCCGCAAACAATATCATCAGCAAAAATAAGGTGCGCAAAGAAAAAAATCTGTTCACGCGCAAGGAGGGAGGGGAGAAGATTGCGCTATATGGCGCGTATGACGAAAATGAGGAAGCGCATTATGTGGCGCGGTCGGCGCGACATCTTATTTCGGAAGGGGCACAGCCGAAAGATATTGCGGTTTTATACCGCGCAAATTTTCAGTCGCGTGTGCTTGAAGAAGCATTTCTTACATATGATATTCCTTATCAGGTGCTCGGCGTGAAATTCTTTGAACGAAAAGAGGTGAAGGATGTGCTGTCTTATCTCCGCGTGGCACTGAATCCCGACAATCGCGCGGACATCAAACGAATTATCAATGTGCCTCCGCGCGGTATCGGCAAAACAACCCTCGCAAAAATATTCGCGGTACAGGAAGAAGGCCTGCCTCTGGGAATGCGCGCAAAGATTGCCGCGTTTCGCGATATCCTCGCCGCAGTACGCGAAAAAGCGATGAGAGAAAAAGTGTCCGCGACAATAAAATTCATCATCATCGGAAGCGGTATGGAAGAAACATTGAAGCGCGGAACGGAAGAAGACAAGGAGCGATTGGAAAACGCGCACGAACTGGTAACGCTCGCGACAAAATACGATTTCCTTCCGCCGGAAGAGGCAGTGGCGCGGCTTTTGGAAGATGCCGCGCTCGCGTCCGATCAGGACTCGCTGGTCGCCGACACGAAAAAGAACGAGAACGCGGTGCGCCTGATGACCGTTCACGCCTCAAAGGGGCTGGAGTTCCCGTATGTGTTCATTACCGGACTTGAACAAGACCTCTTCCCTCACGGCGGCTTTTCAGCAAGCGAACCAGCCGAGGAGCGCGCGGAGGAAGAGCGCCGCCTCTTTTATGTCGCGCTCACGCGCGCGGAGAAAAAAGCGTTCCTTACCTACTCGTCCGTCCGCACCATTTTCGGTATGAAACAGATCAATATGCCTTCGGAGTTCCTCTCCGACATAGATGACGCGCTTCTGGAAGCCGACACGCTCCCAGAGCACACCATCTCCCTAAACTGATAAATATGAGAGAGGTGAGACCTCTATCAATTGGGACCGGGGCGTGCTATCCTTTCCATAATGAGAAAACATCCTTTTTTAAACAACCACACATATCACATCTTCAATCGCGGCGTTGAAAAACGGGATATTTTTTTGGATGAAAACGATTATCGTTACTTCGTTCACGACCTTTTTGTCCTTAATGACTCAGAGCCATTTTTAAACAACAAAAGAACATTCGCTGAAAAACCCGGTGGTATTGACCGGCCGCGCGTTCCGATTATTCGCGACCCATTGGTTGATCTTTTTGTGTTTAATCTTATGCCAAACCATTTCCACCTTGAGGCGCGACAAAAAGTTGACGGCGGCATTACAAAATTTATGCGAAAACTGGGAACTTCTTACACAATGTTCTTCAACAAAAAATATGACCGCGTGGGGCCTCTCCTGCAGGGGACATTTAAGGCGGTGCTTTTGGAAAAAGATCCGCATTTTATGTATCTGCCGCACTATATCCATTTCAACCCGCTTGACCTAATGCCACGCCACAATGATAGAGGTTCCACCTCTATCATTGTGGCGGAAGAAAAAATGAAGTTTTTAAGCGAGTATAAGTGGAGCAGTTTTCAGGATTACATAGGGAAAAACAACTTCCCGTCGGTCACAGAAAGGGAATTTCTTTTGAATTTTTTCGGTGGCGTAGAAGGGTACAAAAAGGCGGTGCTGCAATGGCTGGGGGCCAACGAGGAGAACGGCGGGAAAATCACGGGTATGGGGAATGATTTGTTGATAGATCTTGAAAACTAAAAACCAGATATGCATTCTTGAGAGAGGTGGAACCTCTCTCAAGACCACAAAGTCAGAGGAATGAAGGCGAAAAAATCATTGGGGCAAAACTTTTTGAAGTCAAAAGCGGCTGTGGCGGCGATGGTTGCCGCGGGCGATATCAGCAAAAACGACACCGTGGTGGAAATCGGCCCGGGCAGGGGAGTGCTCACGGAGG
The DNA here is from genome assembly GCA_964363265.1 of uncultured Candidatus Saccharibacteria bacterium. Taxonomy (GTDB): domain Bacteria; phylum Patescibacteriota; class Minisyncoccia; order Phycocordibacterales; family JBBUEZ01; genus JBBUEZ01. The sequence goes on along the minus strand of CAYIHM010000015.1, from coordinate 1,487 downwards.
CGCTTCTTGAACGCGCCGGAAGAGTGCTCGCCATTGAAAAAGACGCGGGTCTCGCCGAGTTTCTCAGAGAAAAATTCGCGACAGAAATTGAAAACAAAAAGCTCATTCTTATTTGCGGCGACGCGCTTGACTTTGACCCCCCTCAAATCCTCTCTCAATTGATAGAGGTCTCACCTCTATCAATTGAGAGAGGTGGAACCTCTATCAATTCTATCAAATACAAGGTGGTGGCCAATATTCCTTATTACATCACCGGGCTTTTGTTCCGCCGTTTTTTGGAAGATGTATCGCGTCCGGAGCGTGTCGTGCTTATGGTGCAAAAAGAGATTGCGGAGCGTATAGTCGCCCGCGACGGAAAAGAAAGCATTCTCTCCATAAGCGTGAAGGTGTACGGCACGCCGCGTCTTATCCAAAAAGTCCACGCGCGCTATTTTTCTCCACAGCCGAAAGTGGATTCGGCGATCCTCGCCATCACGGGCATTGCATCGCCATTCAAAAATAGGGCCGAAGAAACAAGATTTTTTGATGTCCTCCGCAAAGGATTTGCGCACAAACGCAAACTTCTCAAAAGAAATCTCGGCTGTCCGGAAACAGTACTGAAAGAATGCGGCATCACTCCCAAAGCGCGCCCGGAAGAGGTATTATTAAACCAATGGCTCTGCCTTTCAAAAAAACTCTAGCGTTCGTCGTACTCGCGTGCGCTATTTTCTTTGTTGTCACCGGCATTGTCCGATTTCCTGCGCAAACGAACGCCGACCGACTACGCGCCACGGGCGCGGAAACGACCATTCGTGTCGGTGGCGCGCTCATCAGCGCGGAAATTGCCGAAACGCCGGAGAAAAGGGCGCTGGGTCTTTCCGGCAGAAAAACGCTCGGCAAAAACGAAGGAATGCTTTTTGTGTTTGACGAGCCCGGCATTTATTCTTTCTGGATGAAAGATATGCTGTTTCCCATTGACATCATTTGGCTGGATGAGGGTTTCCGCGTCGTTGCCATTGCCGAAAATGCGGCGCCCTCTTCATTCCCAAACTTGTTCACGCCGTCTTCACCCGCACAATATGTATTGGAAGTGCCAAGCGGTTTTGTAAGAACAACACACTACTCGTGTCGGTGAATATGTGCATATAAGATAGCTCGGCACCGCAAAATGTCGTGTTATACAATCTGTGCAAGGCCTCGCCTTGCACAATTGCAATATCGCAAGGACATCGGGTATTTCGTTGAAACACCATCTATAAAGCTTGAAATGCTCCTCCCTAAATGTTGTAAAATATAGCTATTTCCCCAATTAAGGCCTTCGTATAATTTCGCCAAGGCGCAGCCAAGATTTTTGGCGAAATGCGAAGAGATTAGTTGGGGATGGTATTAATACAAAGATGTGCCAACCTGGTAGATAACGCCCATGTTGGGCAGTGTGGTGCATGTAACACCAGCATAAATTGCGCAATAACCGCCGCCTTCCACATAGTTGCCAAGCACTTGCACAC
>CAYIHM010000014.1:0-10648 GCA_964363265.1 uncultured Candidatus Saccharibacteria bacterium | reverse complement strand
GGCGCTTGACACAAATATTGTCCTGATATATACTTCTTTTAATCCAAATTGATTGAGTCCTACGGTAGAGGATTGCTACAATTCAATATCTCTTAGATATTGTGATACTCCATTAAAGCAAGGGTAATTTTACCTTGTTTTCGTTTTTGCGTTTTTATCAAGTTTTTACGGCTTTTTAATTTTTATTCCACACGCACTATGCATAAAAAGAGAGAGAAGAAGTATTTTTCAAGATACAAGGAACCGCTGGTGGAGATTCCAAACTTGGTCGGGAATCAGATATCATCATTCAAGTGGCTTATCAAAGAGGGGCTTAAAGAAATCTTTGACGAATTCTCTCCAATCAAAGATTACTCAGGCAAGAAGTTTGAATTGGAGTTCACCTCATTTGAAATTGCTGAACCGAAGTTTGACGAGTACCACGCAAAAGACCAAGAGACGACATACGAAGCGCCTCTTCGTGTAAAAGTAAAACTAACGAATAAAATTCTTGGCACGTCTAAAGAGCAGGAAATCTTTATGGCGGATGTTCCGTGTATGACGGCGCACGGCACGTTTATCATCAACGGCGTGGAGCGCGTGGTGGTGCCTCAGCTTGCGCGCAGTTTCGGCGTCCTTTTCACAGCCAATGAGGTTAAGGGAAAGAAATATTTTGGCGCGAAGATTATTCCAGCGAGAGGCGCGTGGATGGAAGTGGAAGCGGACCCAGATGGAACGTTGTATGCCCGCATTGATAAAAAGCGCCGTTTTCCGGCCGCTTCGCTTATTCGCGTGCGCGCGAAAATGTCGGACGAAAAGATATTGAAACTTTTCAAGGACCCCGTTGCCGCCGAAGTGATGAAAGAATGTTTCGCGAAAGACACGGCGAAGACATTGGAGGAATCATATATGGAGATACATAAACGGCTTCGTGACGGGGAAATGGCGACACCGGAAAACGCGAAAGAATACATAGAATCCATATTTAGCGCGGAAAAATACGACCTTTCGCCAGTGGGCCGCTTCCGTTTTAATCGTCGTTTCGGCAAGGGGGCGGGTGACAAAGACGAGAAAGGGAAAACGCTTTCAGCGGAAGATATTGCGACGATATTTACACATATCGTGGAGCTTGAAAATACACCGGATGCGGAGGAAGATAATATTGACCACTTGGGTTCGCGCAGGGTGCGTTATTTCGGAGAAATGATGCAGCAAAAAGTGCGCGTGGGAATGACGCAAATGAAGCGAAATATTCAGGACCGTATGTCCACGATAGACACCGACACGACGCTCCCGATACAATTCATCAGTCCGCGCCCTCTGCAAGCGCGCATCAAAGAATTCTTCACCACGAACCAGCTTTCTCAATTTATGAACCAGGAGAATGTATTGGCGGAGATAGAACATCTGCGTACTCTCTCGGCACTCGGCCCCGGCGGTCTTACACGCGAACGCGCGGGACTTGAAGTGCGCGACGTGCATCCTTCTCACTATGGCCGCGTGTGTCCCATTCATACTCCCGAAGGTCCGAACATCGGGCTTATTCTGCATCTTTCCACATACGCGCGGATAGATAATTTCGGTATGATAGAAACTCCGTACGCGAAGGTAAAAAACGGCAAAGTTACAAAAGAGATAATGTATTTGAACGCGTTTGAGGAAGAAAAATATAAGATTGCGCACGGCGCGACACCGTACGACAAAGACGGCAACATTCTTTCCGACACGGTGGAAATAAGAAAAGCCGGACGACCCGAGGCCGTTTCAAAAATGGAGGCGGACTTCATTGACATCGCGCCAAATCAGGCATTCTCCATCGCGACATCTATGATTCCATTTCTTGAGCACGATGATGCCAACAGAGCGCTTATGGGCTCCAATATGCAGAAACAAGCCGTGCCATGCATCGTACCAGAAGCGCCATTGGTTGCCACGGGTATTGAGGGGCGCGCGGCGCGCGATACGGGACGTTTGATTCTTGCAATAGAGGAAGGCGTTGTCACGAAAGTGGACGCGCGCAAAATTACAGTAAAGGGGAAGAAAGATGAATACGTTTATAAACTCGTGAATTTTTCCCGTACCAACAGCTTCACTGTATTTCATCAGCGACCGATTGTATCTTTGGGAGATAAGGTGAAAAAAGGCGATGTGCTTGCCGATACTTCTTCAAGCGATAATGGGCAGATGGCACTTGGACAAAATGTACTTGTCGCGTTTATGTCGTTTGACGGGTCCAATTATGAAGACGCCATCATTCTCTCTCAGAGTTTGGTGAAGGACGGAAAATTCTCCAGCATCAAAGTGGATGAGTTTGTGGTGAATGTGCGCGACACAAAACTCGGGCCAGAGGTGACTACGCACGACATTCCGAATGTCGGTGAAGCGAAATTGAAAGACTTGGACGAAGAAGGAATCGTGCGCATTGGCGCAGAAGTCGGCCCAAATGACATTCTCGTCGGGAAAATAACACCGAAAGGCGAAACGGAATTGACGCCGGAAGAGAGATTACTCCGTTCAATTTTCGGAGAGAAAGCGCGCGATGTGAAGGATACCTCGCTTCGTATGGAACACGGCAAGCGCGGGCGTATTATAGGTGTGAAGGTATTTTCTCGCGAAAAAGGCGACAATCTTGATTCAGGAATTATAAAGCGCATTCATATTGAGGTTGCGGTATTGCGAAATGTTTCAGTGGGGGATAAACTCGCCGGCCGTCACGGCAACAAAGGCGTAGTTTCGCGCGTCCTTCCCGTGGAAGAAATGCCATATATGGCGGACGGTACCCCGATTGATATCATATTGACACCGCTTGGCGTGCCTTCTCGTATGAACCTCGGCCAAGTGTTGGAACTCCACTTGGGTCTAGCCGCGCACACGCTCAATTATCAGGCGATTACGCCGGCATTTTTGGGCGCGGCGGAGACTGAAATAGAAGAAGAGTTGGTAAATGCCGGTTTCAGCAAAACAGGGAAAGTGCAATTGTATGATGGGCGCACCGGCGAAACATTCAATCAGGAAACTTCCATCGGCTATATGTATATGATGAAATTAAACCATATGGTCAATGACAAAATACATATGCGTTCCATCGGGCCATACTCGCTTATTACTCAACAGCCTTTGGGCGGTAAGGCACAAGGAGGAGGGCAGAGATTTGGAGAAATGGAAGTATGGGCATTGGAAGGATATGGCGCGGCATACGCGCTTCGCGAGATGCTCACGGTAAAGTCCGACGACATACAAGGACGCGCGGCGACCTTTGACGCCATTGTGAAAAATGAGCCGTTGCGGCAGCCAAATCTTCCGGCGTCATTCAACGTTCTTCTAAACAACCTGCGCGGTCTTGCGTTGGATGTGGACCTTAAAAAAAATAAGGGTAAGCACTACTAATCTTAATTGCATATCATAACTATGAATAACAACAAAGAAATGCTTACTCCGGATTTTGACGCTATTTCCATCAAACTTGCTTCTCCGGAACGGGTGAGAGAATGGTCGTACGGCGAAGTTACGAAACCTGAAACCATTAATTATCGCACCGGGCGCAGTGAGCGCAGCGGTCTTTTTGACGAGCGTATTTTCGGGCCGGAAAAAGATTTTGAATGTTATTGCGGAAAATATCGCCGTATTCGCTACAAGGGAATTATCTGCGAGAAATGCGGAGTGGAAGTTACGAAATCAATCGTACGGCGCGAACGGATGGGGCATATTGAGCTTGCAAGTCCGGTGGCGCACATTTGGTTTTTGCGGGGCATCCCATCACGAATGGCGCTCCTTCTGGACATACAGGCGGGCAATCTTGAGAAGGTTGTTTATTTTGCCGGCTACATCGTGACTGCGGTGAATGAGGCGGAGCGCGCGGATGTGATGAAAAGTCTTGACGCGGAGTATAAGGGCAAATTGAAGCATATGACAGGCGAAAAAGAGCAGGAAGAATTCAAAGAGCTTCTGCAAACCACGAAAAAAGAAATTCTCGGCATTGCGCCCGGTATGATACTTGACGAAACGCAGTACCATAAATTTTCGCTCAAGTACGGCACGCTTTTTGAAGCAAGCATCGGAGCGGAAGCTATTTATAATATCTGTAAAAATATTGACCTTCAGGCGCTTGTGCGTCAAATGGAAGAGAGGGTGGTAAAGGCCGGAGCCGCTGAACGTACAAAAATACAGAAACGATTGGGCCTTGTGCGCGCGATGATTCAGTCTGGTACGCGTCCCGAGTGGATGTTTCTTACTGTTATTCCGATAATTCCGCCCGGCATTCGCCCGATGGTCGCGCTTGAAGGAGGACGTCACGCGACATCGGATGTCAACGATTTGTATCGCCGTGTCATAAATCGCAACAATCGCTTGAAAAAATTGAAGGAGATAAGCGCACCAGATGTAATTCTCCGCAATGAAAAACGCATTTTACAGGAAGCGGTGGACGCGCTCCTGGATAATTCAATGCGCCATCAATCTCAAGTGGCGATGAGCCAGGCACAACGTAGAAGTTTGAAATCAATTGCCGACAATCTGAAGGGAAAGCAGGGATATTTCCGCCAGAATCTTCTCGGCAAGCGCGTGGATTATTCCGGCCGTTCCGTGATTGTCGTGGGAGCTCATTTGAAGCTTCATCAATGCGGTCTGCCAAAGCATATGGCGCTGGAACTTTTTCGTCCGTTCGTCATATCCAAACTTCTCTTAACGGAATTTGCGTACAATATTCGCGGAGCAAATCGCCTTATTGACGAAGGGATTCCCGAAGTATGGGCAATACTTGAAGAGGTTACGAAAGACAAATTCGTGCTTTTAAACCGCGCGCCGACGCTTCACCGTTTGGGCATTCAGGCATTTCAGCCGGTCTTGATAGAGGGGAATGCGATTCAAGTGCATCCATTGGTTTGTACAGCATTCAATGCCGACTTTGACGGCGACCAAATGGCCGTGCATGTACCTCTTTCTGCACAAGCGCAGGATGAGGCGCGTATGCTTATGGCATCCAACAAAAATCTTCTGGGTCCCGGTTCCGGTTCGCCAATCGTGAATCCTTCGCAGGATATCGTCCTTGGTTGTTATTGGATGACGAAGATTGTTGCTGGAGAAACTGGCGAAGGTAAAATTTTCCCGACTCCAAACAGCGCCATTACCGCGTATGACTTTAATCAAGTCGGATTCCGCGCGAAGATAAAGGTGATGGGTACCGACAAGCAAAAATATGATGAATTCGGCGGAGTGCCTTTTGAAACTTCAGTCGGGCGACTGCTTTTCAACGGCGTATTGCCGGATGATTTCCAGTATATCAATAAAGAAGTCGGGAAGAAGGACCTTTCAGCGATTGTGAACGACATTATTGTGAAGTACGGCATTGATAACACACCGCCGATTTTGGACAAGATTAAAGCGTTCGGTTTCAAGTATGCCACAAAGTCGGGTATTACTTGGGGTATGGGTGATGTGAAGGTGCCGGAAGGGAAAAAGGCCGTCGTGGATGACGGACATAAGGAGGTAGACACGATAAATCAAGAATACAATGACGGTCTTCTTTCCGACGATGAACGGCATCGCAAAACGATTGAAGTATGGCAGGAAGTGCGCAACAAAATTGAAAAACTTATGCCGGATACGTTGGATAAAAACGGTCCTGTGCACGATATGATTACGTCTGGAGCGCGCGGGAGTCTTTCACAGATTGTGCAGATGTCCGGTATGAAGGGTCTTATCGTGAATACGGCAGGAGAGATTATTGATTTCCCGATTATTCCGTCAAATAAGGAAGGACTTTCGCCGTTGGAATATTTCGTGGCGACTCACGGTTCGCGCAAGGGTCTTGCCGATACGGCACTGAACACGGCGCGCGCGGGATATCTCACGCGCCGTCTCGTATACGTTGCCGACAATGCAATCGTAATGGAAGAAGATTGCGGGACCAAAGAGGGGCGCGTGATTACTCGTACGAATGTATCCGGTTTTGCCGTATCGCTGGCGAAAAATATCTGGGGGCGCAAGATACTCAAAGATATAACGGACGAAAAAGGGAAAACGCTTTACGCGAAGGGCACATTGCTTTCAAAGGTTGACGCGCAAGATATAGAAAAGCGCGGCGTGGAGGAGGTCATTGTACGTTCGCCTCTTTCTTGCAAAGCTCGATACGGATTGTGCCGCGGATGTTATGGGATTGACCTCGGACGCAACGAGCTTGTCGCCCTTGGGGAGCCTGTTGGTATCGTTGCCGCGCAGGCCATCGGAGAGCCGGGCACACAGCTTACAATGCGTACATTTCACCAGGAAGGTGTCGCCGGTTCAGACATCACTATGGGTCTTCCTCGCGTTGAGGAAGTATTTGAACGACGAAGCCCGAAATCAAAAGCTGTCATCTCCACGTGCGATGGTACCGTAATAGAAATAAAGGAAATTGGCAGGGAAAAAGTCATTATCGTGCTTCCGGACGCTCCTACTGCGAAAAAGAAAGCAGCTCAAATAGAATACGATGTGCCGTTCAAACGTATGTCGCTGGTTAATGTGGGGCAGAATGTGAAAAAAGGCGACGTGCTTACTGACGGGTCTTTAGACATCACGGAACTTTTCAAATATGCCGGCGTGGAGCGCGCGGAAGAATACATCATCAGCGAAATCAACAAGATTTATGAATTGCAAGGCGCTACGATTTCTCGCAAGCACATTGAAGTTATTATCCGCCAGATGTTTTCGCGTTCGCGCGTGAAAGACGGAGGCGATACGAAGTATGTGGCAGGAGAGATTGTGGATAATGCGGACCTTCGCGAAGAAAATGACCGTGTGAAAGATGAAGGCAAAGAAGAGGCAAAAGGAGAGCTTCTGGTACTCGGTATTACTGAAGTGTCGCTTACGACTCGCAGTTTTCTTTCGGCCGCTTCCTTTCAGCATACTTCCCGCGTGCTTATTGACGTTGCCATCAAGGGTACGGTGGACGAATTGCGCGGACTTAAGGAAAATTTGATTATTGGACGGCTTATACCGGCCGGTACCGGTTTTGGTGTTTCGCGCCACGAAGAGAAAGAGAGGGAGGGGGAAGGGAGGGGAATGTAAAATGGAAATCTCAAAGTGAAAAATGACAATGCAAAATTGAAATAATTTTGAACAGGCTTCAAGAAGTATGTATACGGAAAGTTTTGAGTCACTGTTTGATTTGGCGTGTAAGGTATACGGATTATAAATACTATTTCTGTATAAAGCATTAAACTGATTACACAATAACACATCAGCATATCAAGATATTGCCGATTTTATATTTTAAATTGTCATTTTCCGTTTTGATTTTTTAATTTTGCATTTTTTATGTCCTCTGTAGACCAAATCAAGGAGCGTCTCAATATAGTTGATATTGTCGGCTCGTACATAAAGCTTGAAAAAGCGGGAGCAAATCTGCGCGCGCGGTGCCCCTTTCATTCGGAAAAGACTCCAAGCTTTTTCGTATCGCCGACACGAGATTCCTATCACTGCTTCGGGTGCGACCGAGGCGGAGATATGTTTACATTCGTTCAGGATATGGAGGGTGTGGATTTCAAGGGCGCGCTTACGATACTTGCCGACCGCGCTGGCGTGACCCTTGTTTCGTTCGGCGATTCCGATGACCGTTCTGAAAAGGACAGACTGCATACGCTTCTTGATACGGCGGCGCTTCATTTTCAGATCAATCTCACCAAGAATCAGGAAGCGCTTGCGTATCTTTACGGACGCGGACTGAAAAGCGATACATTGAAACAATTTCGCGTTGGCTTCGCGGCTGACAGTTTCAATGACCTGTACAATGTTTTGAAGGGGAAGGGGTTTTCCGATGTGGAAATGGAAAAGGCTGGGCTTGCGGTACGCGGTGAACGCGGTTTGTATGACCGTTTTCGTTCACGCATTATGTTTCCCATCTCCGACCCTGCCGGACGAGTCATTGCATTTTCCGGGCGTATTTTCGGCAAAGAAGATGATAAGCAGGGCAAGTATGTGAACAGTCCGGAGACAATTCTATTTCGCAAATCGCATATTTTGTACGGATACGATAAGGCGAAAATGGAGATACGGAAGAGTGATGCCGTTGTGTTTGTGGAAGGACAGATGGACCTTTTGCTCGCGCATCAAGCGGGGACCGTGAATACCGTCGCGGTTTCCGGCACCGCGCTTACGGAATCGCATATAAATGCGGTGCGCCGGCTAGCGTCAAAAGCGGTATTCGCGTTTGATGGAGACAAGGCTGGATTGGCGGCATCAGAGCGCGCGGCAAGAATCGCATTTATGTTTGGTATGGATGCGCGCGCGGTGCCGATGCCAAAAGGACTTGACCCTGCAGACCTTATCGCTAAAGATGCGGATGCGTGGCGCGCTCGAGTGGAAGATGCCAAGCCGATGATACCGTTCCTTTTGAACATTCTCGGAGGACAATTTCCCGATAAGCGCGCATTTCGGCTTGAGACAGGGAAACATATTTTACCGCTTATTGCCGTTATGGAAAACAAGATAGACCAGGCGCATTTTTTGAAAGAGGTTTCAAACACAATCGGTATTTCAGAAGAAGCGCTTCGCGAGGAAATGTGGAAGATTCCGTCCATTGAAGCATTGGCGCCGTCGCGCATTTCCGAGACTGATGTTTCGGTTCCACGGCCGATTACGCGCGAACAAATACTCATAGCGCAGATAATAAATACCGTGCTTTGGCAGGAAAGTATGAGAGAACCGAGGATTGACACGAAGAAAGCAAAAACTCGGCTCGGAATATTGATAGGCGCCGAATTGGCGGAAGAAAAAATGGTGATAGACGAAAAAGAAAAGAGCGAGCGTATTTTTTCAGCGGAGGCGTATTTTGACGAAGTTAAGAATTTGGAAGAGGAAGTGGATGAGCTTTTGTACGGACTGGAAAGCGAAATTTTGCGGAAAAGGCTCACTCTGGCATCCCAAGAACTGAAAGAAGCCGAAGCATCGGGAGAGAATGACAAGGTCGTTGAATTTTTAAAAATATGCCAGGAACTCGCCAAAAAGATAGGGTCGTCGGTATTTAAAAAATAACAGTCATACACATACTTTTATTTTATGTCAAAAAAGAAAACAAAAAAAACAGTACGCTCGGCTAAAAAAGCTAGGAAAATAAAAAAGACCCGTTTTGACGGCAAAAAGAAAAGCACGAAGAAGAGTGTTGTCAAGAAAAAATCGCGCGTCAAAAAAGTGATAAAAAGAGCAAAGAAAACGAAGCCCTCAAAAACGGCGCGTGTGAGTGCGCCCAAGAAGGCCAAAGTTGTAAAAAAGAAAGACGAGAAAGAGAACAAGGCGGACCAACTTCTTGCGAAAGGGAAAGCGCGCGGTTTTATCACGCACGATGAGATATTGAAAGCATATCCGAACATTGAGGAAGACATTTTTTTTCTTGACGGACTTTATGAGAAATTCGCCGAAGCCGGCGTGGATGTATTGGAGGGCGGACGCCTTCTTATATCTGACGAGGAATTGCTCGGCAAGCATTCATACAGTAAGGATTCTTCTTATGATTCCGTGCAGATGTATCTCAAAGAAATCGGCCAATATTCTCTTATATCCGCGCATATGGAAAAAGAGCTTGCCAAGCGGATAGAAAAAGGCGATGATGAGGCGAAAAATATTCTCGCGCGGGCAAACCTGCGTCTCGTGGTTTCAATAGCGAAAAAATATGTCGGACGAAGCCCGGACCTCACACTCCTTGACCTGATTCAGGAGGGAAATCTCGGCCTTTTCAAGGCGGTGGAAAAATTTGATTGGACTAAAGGGTATAAATTTTCCACATACGCGACATGGTGGATTCGCCAGGCCATAACGCGCGCGCTTGCCGATCAGTCGCGTACGATTCGCATTCCCGTGCATATGGTGGAAACCATCGCGAAATACAAACAGGTTGTTAAGCGTCTTTCGCAGGACTTAGGGCGCGACCCGCTTGCGGAAGAAATTGCCACAGAAATGGACATTGAAGTTGAAAAGATACACCAGATTGAAAGCATCAATCAGGAAACAATCTCTCTTGAGAAACCAATCGGCGATGATGAAGATTCTACGCTCGGCGAATTCATCCCGGACGACAAAATCCTTTCGCCCGACCAGGAGTCAGCGCGCCGAATTTTGGGAGACCAGGTGCGCGAAATATTGGGCGACCTTTCTCCAAAAGAGCGCAAGATACTTGAAATGCGCCACGGACTTATGGACGGCGTTATGCACACGCTTGAAGAAGTCGGCAAAGAATTTGGCGTTACGCGCGAGCGTATTCGCCAAATAGAAGCGAAAGCTCACGAAAAAATCCGCGGCCACGAAAAGGTGAATCGCCTCCGAAACTACTAAATGTAAGGTTACCGCATTTTGAACCCCCCATACATCATACTTGTCCCCCCATAGGACAAATATAATGTATGTGGATAACCGCTGTGATTTGAGAGAGATGTTGAAGTGAACAAAAATACGCGCGCATGAGAAATCAAATCGGTTGAAGAATTACTGAGCAACATAACGACTAGAGGGAGTATATGTTGCTACGGCCCCGTGAAATTTTTGCGCAGCAAAAGCAAAATCTCTGATTTTGTATTTCATTGGGGCAGAACGTAGCGTGTATTGAGTATGGAGTATTGTGTATGGAAAAATAAAAAACCCGACATCGTCGGGTTTCAAAGGACATTCAGAAGATGTCTCTAATCATTCTTGCTTAAGGCAA
>CAYIHM010000013.1:0-11176 GCA_964363265.1 uncultured Candidatus Saccharibacteria bacterium | reverse complement strand
CACCAAAATCTTGCACACATCTTGAAAAGTTTGGTGTACTTTGAAGATGCGGAAAACGACCCTGAGCCGGAAATATTTTTCAAGGCAGACTGGGATGAGGTCAAAAATTATTTCAATAAAGAAATTCCCACTATCGCCAAAAATCTGATGGGGCTGAATTGAGAGAGCGCGTGATTGTAAAAAGATTTTTGAAAGTGATTTCTCCCGCGATGGGATTTATATTCCGTATGGATTAATGGGGTCAGGAGCCTTTGTTTTTATGTAAACAGCGCGATACAACCATCTTATGCTGGGCGAGGTTGGTTCAAAGGGCGGAAGATTGGAAGTGGTCAAGTTTGCACAGGAGAGAAAAAGGGAGCATTGAACAAAAGAAGCTATTGTCAAAGTGGCCTATTGATATGCCCCGTGACTATATTAAGCTAGTCAATGAGCCGCAAACAAATACAGAGGTAGAAACCTTACGATGCTCAGTAAATAAAGGGAAGCCTTACGGGTCTGACAGTTGGGTAAACAAAATGATAGTCAAATTTTCCCTTGGGGCGACATTGCGAAATCCGGGAAGACCAAATAAAGGCTCCTGACTCCATTAACCTGTGGTGCGTAGTAAAAGGATAACTTGAGCAATCGTATCAATTATGATACGATTTAAGCATATAAATGATACGATAATTATGATCCAAAAACAGATAAAATTAAACAAAAGGCAGGATCAGATACTCACTGTTTTGAAAAACGGAGTGCGGTTTTCAGTTGTTGAAATAATAAAAAGTATTGAATCTGATTTTGCGGATGTGGCTAAAATTACGGTAAACCGCGATCTGCAGAAATTAATTAATCTTAATTTTGTTAGTAAGTTTGGGCGTGGGAGGGCGACCAGCTATGGTCTGACCTCCCACTTTAATCTTATAAAGCACATAGATGTTCAAAAGTATTTTCAAGATGAATCAGATAAGAGAATGTTTAATGAGACATTCAATTTTGATATTTTTTCTTTTCTCCGCAACCCGCTTACAGGAGAGGAAGAAAAAAGATTGGATACATTAAATAATGCGTATAAAGATAATATAAAGAAATTATCTGAGACATTGATTAAAAAAGAATTTGAAAGGTTGCTTATAGAATTAAGCTGGAAATCGTCTCAGATTGAGGGGAACACATACACACTGTTGGAGACGGAAGCTTTGTTGAAAAATAACAAAAAAGCCAAAGGGCATGAATTGGAAGAGTCAATAATGATTTTAAATCACAAGAAAACGTTTGATTATATCAGATACAATAAAGATAGTTTCAAAACAATAAGTGTGTCCAAAATAGAAGACATTCATTCATTATTAGTTGAAGGTCTTAGTATCCCTAAAAACATCAGAAATAAAGCCGTAGGTATTACGGGAACAAAATACAGACCTCTGGATAATAAATTTCAGATCAGAGAAGCGCTAGAAAAAACTTGCGTGTTAGTGAATGGTGAAAAAGATCCGTTAACAAAGGCGCTTCTTTTGTCAGCAATGAGCGCATATGTCCAGCCGTTTGAAGATGGAAATAAACGAACCAGTCGCCTCACAGGTAATGCAATTTTGATTGCATATAATATGTGCCCACTTTCTTATCGAAGTGTTGATGAAGTTGAATACAAAAAGGCCATCATTCTTTTTTACGAGCAGAATAATATAAACTATTTCAAACAATTGTTTATTGAGCAGTTTGAATTTGCAGTAAGAAATTACTTTAAAGTTTAAGGTGTTTTCACATAATCTTTCTAAATATATGATATGAAAATCTATTTAAAGAAATTTGGGACAATACTCATGTCACGACCAGCTGGAAGAGAGGCTTTCCTTGCTTTTTCTCCGGTGTTGAATGAAATAAAGGAAGGTGAATCTGTTCTGGTTGATTTTGAAGGAGTTGTAGCTTTTGCTCCTTCGGGGGGGGGCAGAGTTTCTGGTTCCCTTAGCAAAAAATTTAGTAATCGAGTAGAATTTTTGAATACAGAAAATCCCTCGGTGAAGGCGACGCTGGAATTATTGAAGGAGATTGGAGGAGTTTAACACCGCAAAGAAAAAAGGGGTGCGGCAAAGGAATTTTTGGATTTTTTGTGATATAGTAAAAGGCAATGAATACCAACAAAATTTTGAGAGGGGTGCTTTTGGGGGGGATTTTTTTGATTCCATTTATTCCGTTTATCGTGCCGGGGACTTTTTTCTTTCCGTTCATCACGGGGAAGAATTTCGCGTTTCGCATTTTGGTTGAAATACTGCTTGCCGCGTGGGCCGTCCTTGCCATTCTTGTTCCGGCGTATCGGCCGAAGCGTTCGTGGATTGCAATCGCCATCGGCGCGTTTCTCGGCGTGATGGCGGTCGCGGATATTTTTGGCGCGAATTTCCTTACGAGCTTCTGGAGCAATTATGAGAGAATGGAAGGCCTCGTGGCGCTTTTGCATTTGGGCGCGTATTTCTTTGTCGCATCGTCTGTTCTTACAACCGAGAAATTGTGGGAGAGATTGTTGCAGACATCGCTCGGCGCGAGCGTGATGATGGGCGGGTACGGAATATTTCAGCTCGCGGGCACGCTTCAGATACATCAAGGCAGTACGCGTATTGACGGCACGCTCGGCAACGCGACATATTTGGCGGTGTACGCGCTTTTCCATATTTTCATCGCGACTTTTCTTATCGTGCGGCACAAGGCGGATTTGCCGCATTCGCGCAAGAGCGAATCTGGCGGATGGATTGCGTGGATGTATGGCGCAATATTACTCCTTAATCTTTTCGTACTTTACAGTACGCAAACGCGCGGCGCGATTTTGGGTTTGATCGGCGGAGCATTTCTTACCGTGTTTCTCATCGCCATTTTTGGAAAAGAGAACAAGACCGCAAGAAAGATTTCGGCGGGCGTGATAGTCGGAATTCTTGTGCTCATCGGATTGTTTTTCGCTTTTAAGGATTCTTCTTTTGTGCGCGGAAGTCAGACCCTCAATCGTTTTGCCACGATATCACTGACGGAACAAACGACTAAATCGCGTTTTCAAATATGGGGGTTGGCGATTGAGGGGTTTAAGGAACATCCGATTTTAGGCTGGGGGCAGGACAACTTTATCCTCGTTTTTAACAAATATTACGACCCGCGCCTTTACAGTCAGGAACCCTTTTTTGACCGCGCGCACAATGTATTTTTGGATTGGCTCATCGCGGGCGGTATCTTGGGCCTCCTCGCGTATCTTTCGCTTTTTGCGGTGGCGCTGTGGTATCTTTGGCGCGGGAAGGGCTCATTTTCATTTATTGAGAAGACGATATTAACGGGGCTTTTGGGCGCGTATTTCATTCAGAATTTGTTTGTGTTTGACAACTTGATGAGTTATGTACTTTTCTTTACGGTACTTGCTTACCTGCATTCCTCACATACCCGCCTTGGCGTGGGCGCGGGCGTTCTAAAAGCAATTGTTCCTGCGAGCGAGCAGGCGCGGTATGCTGTTATGTCAGTTTCTGTAATCGGCCTCGCGCTCGCACTGTATTTCATTAACGTAAAACCAATCATAGCGAACCAATCTCTTATCAAAGCGATATCACCGCAGGAAAAGGGCCTTTCGGCGAATGTCGGATATTTCAAAAAGGCGATTGCGTATAGCGCGCTGGGCGTTTCGGAAGCGCGGCAACAGCTCGTGCAGGCGGCCTTGCAGGTGCGTGGCGCTCCGAGTATTTCAGATGATATAAAACTGCAGTTTTTTACGCTGGCTGAAAGCGAAATGAAAATACAGACAGAAGACACGCCGGGCGATATGCGATACGAACTTCTCCTTTCGGCGCTTTACAGGGATTTTGGCGACCTTGATAATGCGCTCGTGCACGGCGAAAAAGCGGTGGCGTTTTCCCCGCGAAAACAACAATCACTTTTTGAACTCGGCTCCACATATTTGAGCAGGAAAGAATACGATAAAGCTTTAGAGATATTCAAGACAGCGTACGAACTTGACCGTTCGTACGGCGAGGCGCTTCGTCTGTATGGTCTCGCCGCGATTTACGCAGGGAATGACGGCCTCGCCAAAGAACTTCTTGTTCCAGTGTATGGGACAATCGCTATTCCCGACGATCGCTTCGTGCAGGCCTTTATGGCGCGCGGTCAATACGCGGTAGTCGTGGACATACTTAAGAAACGAATCGCAGACGCGCAAGCGACTACCGGCGACAACCCGCAATTGCATCTTTCGCTCGCCGCCGCGTATTTGGCGGTAGGCCAACGAAGCGACGCGATAGCCGAGATACGGCACATCATTACTCTTGATTCTTCATTCAAACAGCAGGGCGAATATTACATTGTGGAGATTCAGGCGGGGAGAAATCCGTAGGAAAGTATGTAGTATCGCGTATGGGAATTTACAGTAAGAAACGAATATACCAGACAAAAGAACGCAAGGAAAAATTTGACAAAAATCACGGAATTTGCTAGGATATACGTGTGAGTGCTTTTGGTACTCCAGAAAACAAACGAATGTCTGCGTAAGTCCCGCCGAAAGGCGGGATTTGCGTGTCTAGCAGCGTACTTGAAAGCATATGATATGTACGAGTTTCCGGCTGCGTAACGCGCGAAAGGCGGGATTTGCGTGTCTAGCAGCGTACTTGAAAGCATATGATATGCACGAGTTTCCGGCTTCGTAACGCCGAAAGGCGGGATTTGCGTGTATACCCATAGGTCGGACATATGGGGAGTTATCCACAATGTCTTGCCTCGTCTTATTTTGTGTATATAATATGAGGGCGCTTGTGTTAGACGCATAGGCGCGTATGTGTGCAGTGATGGCCGGTGGCTGCACTCACATAAAGACATTTGTTTTTGGAGCTCGCCCCACCGGCCATTATTGCACAGATCGTATGATGAAGATGCAAGAAAATATACCGCTCGCGCCCTTTACCACGCTTCGCGCCGGAGGGCCTGCGCGGTATTTTTTTGTGGCACGGACAGATGCGGATATCGCTGAGGCGATAGGATTCGCACGCGCGCATTCTGTGCCGTTTTTTGTTCTAGGGGGAGGGTCAAATGTTCTCATTTCAGATTCTGGATTTCCAGGCGTGGTGATCAAGAATGAGATCGGCGGGATTGCGTACGAAGAATTGGATGATGGTCGTGTGTGCGCGACAGCGGGTGCGGGGGTTGTATGGGACGATCTGGTGAAAGACGCCGTGGAGCGCGGCTTGTACGGATTGGAAAATCTCTCACTTATCCCCGGCACTGTCGGCGCCGCGCCAGTGCAGAATATTGGCGCGTATGGTACTGAAGTGGAACATTCTATTGACCGTGTGGAGGCGTTTGATATTGAGACGGGAGAAGAAAGGGTATTTTCAAATGCAGAATGCGGGTTTGCCTACAGAGACAGTATGTTCAAACGGCCGGATGGGGAAAAATATATTGTTACGCGCGTGAGTTTTCTTTTGCATAGTTTTGGCACGCTGAACACTGTGTACAAAGATGTGGCGGAATACTTTGCGCAAAGAAAGATCAACGCGGCAACATTGGCGGATATGCGGAATGCAATTGTTGATATCCGAACAAGGAAACTTCCCGATATGCGGCACATTGGAACAGCCGGGTCATTTTTTGAAAACCCTATCGTTTCAATAGTAAAAAAAGATGATCTGTTGGATCGGTACCCGGAGCTCGTGTGGTATCCGTTTGGCGAAAGCGGCATCAAAATCTCCGCCGCCTGGCTCATAGACCATATTGGCGAGTGGAAGGGAAAACGGGATGGGAATGTCGGCACCTATGAGCGACATGCTTTGGTATTTGTGAATTATGCAAGCGAGAATGCGCGCGAAATATACGATTTCGCGGAGCGAATACGAGCCGATGTTAAGAATAAAACGGGGATTGATCTGAATATGGAAGTGAGTTTACTTGGCGATTTCAGATAGATTAGATTGCGGCGCAATACGTCGCATTTGCCACGTTCGCACGCGCCACATCGCGCGCAGATTATACACGGCGCGCAATACAAACAGCACAGGCGGCAAAGCGCTAGCGGCAATAAACAATAACAAGCGGCAATAAGCCGCAATGGATTACATTTACCATTTATCATTTACCATTTATCATTTATCATTTACCAGAAATTACATATACCAGCGGTCGCTGGTATATGTAATTTATTTTTAGAATAGCTTGGATGATTCCGGTCGAGTGGGTGAATGCGCTTAAGTGCGAGCATTGCGAGTGCCAGTATTACATCGCGGCTTGTTTCCACGGCATATTGTTTGCGCGCAAAGCGGGAGCAGTGTGGACAGTGGCAGTGCAGAGGAGTGATAACCGCCAGCTCTTGCATCTTGCGCAAAAAAGCACGCATATTATTTCTCGGAGACTCCTCGTAGTAAAGAAGAAAAACGCCTTTTTACATATTGTTCATTATCTATTGACTCGGCGATAATGAAACGCACATATTTTCCGATGCCATAGTGTTTGGCAATGTATTCTATTTCGTTGATACATGGGAACGGGTGCACGAATACTGATTTCTGCAATTCCTCGAACCCCAAACTGCGAAGATGTATGCGCAATATGTCGCGCACCTTTTTGAATCGTTCCGGTATGTCAAACATAACGATGCGCCATTTCTCATCCCAATTTTTGGGCGCGTGAATGCGCATATTCTCTATCTGGTAGGTCAATGCCCACTGGCGGCCCTTTTCAGTAAGAATGAGCGTACAGGTTCCGTCGGCATTCTGTCGGGCATTCAGGAGCTTGCTATTATAAAGAGGACGGATAGACCGCCTGAGAGCAGTGTCGTCTATCTCTTTCAAACCATCTCCGATTGCCCGCAGTATCTTGAAGTATTGGCGCGGCGATCCCGACAGGCCGAGAGTTAGTCCGCCGAGAACCAGGAGCAGTATCTTTTTTTGTATTGTTCCGTGCCCCCTCGCCATAACAATAATATAACATATACCAGCGACCGCTGGTATATGTAAAGATGGGGAGCACTGTGGAGATGAGCAGGGTTTGCAAGGTGGATAGGATGAATAAGGTGGGTAAGATGAACGGGATGGAAAAGGCGAACAAGATGAATGGGATGGAAAAGGTGGGTAAGATGAACTGGATGGAAAAGGTGGGTAAGATGAACGGGATGGAAAAGGAGAACAAGATGAATGCGATGAATAAAGTTGGCAAGATGAGTAAAAGAAAAAAAGCGGGGAAGATTGGCAAACAAAATGAACAAGTCGGTACGGTTGCCAGCGGGAGCCGCTCATTTTCATTTCTCAATTCGTTCATTTTGGTATTGTTTGGAAATTAAAAATTTAAAATCAAAAACTCGCGCGAAAGTTTTGAAAAAACTTTCGCGCGAGTTATCCACACTTTTCTTTAAAAATACATTGTTTTTATTTTCAGATGTACGATAATTATATCAGCAGCAGTTCATTCGGTTTTTAATGTTTGATGTTGTTTGTTCTTCTGAAAAATTAAATTCACTTTTGATTTTTTTAAGAACATGAAGACAAACAGAATGGTCGATGTTTTTATAAATCTAACTCATTTCAGTTTGTTCGCGTGAAAGCGCGACGGACAAAAAATAATATGGCAGCAAAAAAGAAGAAGGCAACAAAGAAAGTAGCAAAGAAAAAGGTTGCAAAGCGCAAGAAGAGATAGTTTCTTGAAACAAGGCCCCCCTCGCGGGGGGTTTTGTTTTTGGGCATCAGTAGTACGGAGGTGTGGCCTCCGTATGAATCTGGTGAATTTGCGTGTTTTTATGCTAGTATTGGGTAATTATGGGGATTTTTGGCGGGTTATTCGGTAAAAGCGAAGAAAAGGCCGCGGACGCACTGCGACCGCTTGTTTTGAATGTGAACAGTTTTGAGGAGTCAATGGTAGCGCTTTCGGACGACACGCTCCGCGCCAAGACGCCGGAATTCAAAGAACGACTTTTGAAGGGAACATTGCTTGACGACCTTTTGCCTGAGGCATTTGCCGCCGTGCGCGAGGCGGCGCGGCGTACGCTTGGTGAGCGGCACTATGATGTGCAGATAATGGGCGGTGTCGTTCTTCATCGTGGCAATATCACGGAGATGAAAACTGGTGAAGGCAAGACGCTTGTCGCGACGCTTCCCGCATATTTGAACGCGCTTACGGAAAAGGGCGTGCATATCGTGACGGTGAATGATTATCTCGCTCGCCGTGACGCCGTGCTTATGGGGCAAGTGTACAACGCGCTCGGACTTTCGGTATCAGTGATAAATCATGAGTCTTCTTTTTTGTACGACGCGTCAGTAACGAAAAAAGAGCTTGATGAAAAGCGCGATGAAACCGGCACGTTTGCCGTTGTGCATGAATTTCTACGTCCCTGCACGAGAAAAGAAGCATACGCGGCGGACATCACATACGGCACGAACAACGAATTCGGTTTTGATTATTTGCGAGACAATGTAACTTATCTTGCTGAAAACGCGGTTCAACGAAGTCTTCCGCAAACAAAAACAGAAGACAATCTCCCGAGTGGAGTGTCGGGGCGTCCGTTTCATTATGCAATCGTGGACGAAGTGGACTCTATTTTGATAGACGAATCGCGCACCCCGCTCATAATTTCGGCGCCGGCGCAGGAATCGGAAAAGTTATATGACACCTTTGCAACTATCGCCGGACGGCTCAAAAGAGACGAGGATTACAAAGTGGATGAGAAATTGAAAGCGATTCAGCTTACCGACAGCGGTATTACCAAGGCGGAAACGGCGCTCGGCATAGACAATATTTACACTGAAAAAGGCGTTAAATACGTGCATCATTTGGAAACTGCGGTGCGCGCGACGGCGCTTTTTGAACGCGACAAAGATTACGTCGTGCGCGACGGACAGGTTATCATTGTGGACGAATTCACCGGCCGTCTTCAGCCGGGGCGGCGTTGGAGCGAGGGACTTCATCAGGCCATTGAGGCCAAGGAGAGCGTAAAGGTACAACAGGAATCCCGCACTGTTGCGTCCATTACATTTCAAAATTATTTTCGTATGTACAAGAAACTCGCCGGGATGACGGGAACCGCGCTTACTTCGCAAGAGGAATTCTATAAAGTGTACGGTCTTGACGTGGTGGCTGTGCCGACGAATATGCCAACACGGCGCACTGACCACAATGACTTTATTTTTCAGACGGAACAGGGGAAGTTTAAAGCGATAGCGCGCAAAGTGAAAGAATTGCACGAGAAAGGGCAGCCCGTCTTGATAGGTACAGTGTCCATAGAGAAAAATGAATTGTTATCCGCGTATCTCTCGCGCGAGGGTGTTCCGCATAAAGTTTTGAATGCGAAACAGCACGAATCGGAAGGAGGCATAATCGCTCAGGCCGGCAAGAAGGGCAATGTGACGGTGGCGACGAATATGGCGGGGCGCGGCGTGGATATTAAATTGGGCGGCAATCCCGCGACCAAAGAAGAATACGAAGATGTGAAAAGTTTGGGTGGACTTTTTGTGCTTGGCACCGAACGGCACGAGGCGCGTCGTATAGACAATCAGTTGCGCGGGCGTTCGGGCCGTCAAGGAGACCCCGGCGCGACGCAGTTTTTCGTATCGCTTGAAGATACGCTGATGCGCGTATTCGCGTCCGATGCCATTAAAAAAATGATGGGGCGTTTTGGTATTCCGGAGGATGAGCCGATAGAAAACAAGCTCATCACGCGCGCGCTTGAAAGCGCGCAGACGAAAATAGAAGGGTTTAATTTTGACGCGCGCAAGCACGTGCTTGAATACGACGATGTGATGAACCACCAGCGTCGTTCGGTGTATGAGAAACGCCACAGATTGCTTTTTGGAGATATGGCGTATATTGAAGAATTTTTGAACGAACTTGTTTTGGAGGACCCGGATTTTGGAAATATCATTGCCGATAAAAAGGAAAAACTCGGGCAGGAAGCATTTCTTGAAACTGTGCGCAGGCTTGTTTTGCAGATAACAGATATGCTCTGGATGGAACATTTGGAGCAGATGGATTATATGCGCTCATCGGTAAATTTGCGCGCTTACGGCCAGCGCGACCCGCTTGTGGAATACAAAAAAGAAGGCCTGCGGCTATACAAAGAAATGTTGGAGACGATTAAATATCAGGTACGCGAGCTTCTGCCCAACATCGCTGTCGCGACAGGAGCTTTTGCCGGCGAACAGCAGAAATTGAAAGAGATACACGATGCGAACTCACAACCCACAACCAACAACCAACAACAAAAAAACGGGGGACAGGAATCTATTCCGAGCCGCAACGCCGAAAAAGTCGGCCGCAACGACCCCTGTCCGTGCGGTAGCGGGAAGAAGTATAAGAAGTGTCACGGATAATAGTATGGCGATTAAACCAAAATGCGATAAGTGAAGTGCAAAGAAGAACTAACAACTAACAGAGTTTAGCGCTATTTTATTGAGTCCGCCGAAGAAAAATGTGGTGAGAAAATTCCATTTATGTAGGAAATGCCATTATGAGTTTACACGAAATCTTGGTACATAATATAGCAAAGCATGGAGAAATTAAGACTAACGCAATTTGGAAACCCAATATTACGGAAAAAGGCGAAGAGGATCGCGTTAACCGATGTGCAGAAATTAAGCACGAAGACATTGATCGGAAAGATGTTCTCTACAATGCGCGGAGTGGGTGTAGGGCTTGCCGCGCCGCAGACAGGAAAATCAATTCAACTTGCAGTCGTGGAGATCAAGAAGACAAAAATCCGCCCGCATGTTAAGCCGTTTGGTCCGACAGTCATCGTGAATCCAAAAATTACGTCCGCTTCAAAAAAGATTGTGAATGATTGGGAGGGATGTCTTAGTTTTTCCGGTATCAGGGGAATGGTTCCACGCCACGAATCAATAACAGTGGAATATTATGATAAGATGGGAACGCGACAGAGGGTCATCCTTAAAGGATTTCAGGCAAGAGTATTTCAACATGAAATAGACCACTTAAACGGCGTCTTATATACAGACAGAATGTCAGACATGGAAACTCTTATGACTGCCGATGAATTCAAAAAACGAGCCGTTAAGAAAGGGGGGTTAAAGAGTATGTAATAAAAAAAGGGCAATAGAAGTTAATGTATTGACAATGTAATTACGGAGATGATACACTATATTCAATAACAGCAATCATGCACATATGAACTCAACGTTACAAATCCGCATAGATAAACAAACCAAAGAAAAAGCCGGGAGAATTTTCAAAAAAATGGGCA
>CAYIHM010000012.1:3852-11476 GCA_964363265.1 uncultured Candidatus Saccharibacteria bacterium | reverse complement strand
CGGAAATCTCCGGATCAAAGGTTGCTAGGCACCTCCCCGAAGCTTATCGCAGCCATGCTACGTCCTTCATCGCCTTTTAGAGTCTAGGCATCCACCATATGCTCTTTTATTCGCATTTCTTATTAGGAAATTGCGAACCCACAATTTTTTGTTTGTTCTTTATTTAAATTGCGAGACGCGAATAATTCACGTTTCGCAATTCAAAATGTGTTTGTTTCGCGCGCGTTTCCGCGCGCAAAACTGTCGATTCAATACATTTTTGTTACCTACTATTTAGTTGTCAAACAACAGCGTATGGCTACCAAAAAAGAAACAAAAAAACCGCCTTTCGGCGGGCAATAGAAAACCGAAATGTTTCCTACAACCGCCTTTGTGTGGTTAGTGTTTTTACGGTATTCATACGTGGGTATCAGTATATACGAAAGAAAAATCGTGTCAAGCCAAAATTTTGAAGTGTGGAAAACCCCGTTTCGCCTTCGGCGAAACGGGGTTTTCTTCACTAATGAGCTGATGACTCACGGCTTAAAACTGCCGGTTATTTAGAGATATCCTTGCGGAGTTTCTCAAGGAAATGCGCGGCGACTTCTTTGCCGCCCAAACCGAATGCAAGGCCGCCCGCGAGCGCGAGCATTACCACCACGCCCGTGAAAAGGATCTGCATAAACGACTGCGCGATACCAAGTTGTGCGAGCACAACGATAATCGCGAAAATCCAAATCGCCCAGCGAGTAACACCGCCAAGCAAATGCGCGTGCATCATCTCCGCCGCCTTCGCGGCTCCTACCACCACCCTCTGCATTGCGTCAGCAATCACCGCCGCCACGAGAAGTATCAAAGCCGCCACGATCACATTCGGCAAGTATCCAAGCACAACTTGTTGCAAGAATACGTTCACCTGCGAAAGACCAAGCACATCAAATGCGGCGACCAAAAACGCGATGATGAAAAACCATCGCACAAGTCCGCCGATAAATGCACCTGAATCCAAACGAAAACCCGCGCGAGAAAGCACATCTCCGGCACCCGCGCTCTGAAGAGCCGTATCCACGCGAATCGCCTTAACAACCTGCGAAACAAGCCGCCCCAACACTGAGCCGATTATCCACCCTAAAATGAAGATGACAACGGCAACTACAAGATTCGGAACGAAAGGAACCACCCCGAGCCAGAGATCCTGGAAAGAGCTGGTAAGCACTGCGCTCCATGTTTGCAATAACATAATTTTAAACTGTTTATATAATAATACGTTCTTATAAAGTTACCCCGCTGTAGAGGCAAATATACATATTTACCCCGTTAATGCTCAACAATAATGCGCACTAACGTAAGGATTCACTCCGTATCGTAGCCGCTCTTATCCGCCAAACGCGGGTCTGAAACAGCATTCTACGGAGTTACCCGCCCATGGCGGGACAACCTTAAAAAATTCGACCATTTAAGGGTGTTCTTATATTATACCACCATTTTTTCAGGTAAACACGTCTATGTGGATAATTCTAAAACGGCAAACCCTAATCTCCAAATGCCCCGAACTTTGGAAAATTAAATTATATCTTTATGCCAAGCAACTCACGTATATCTACAATCCTATCTTATCCACCAACTTTTCGTGCGGGTAATCCAAAATATCGCGAATGAACTTGTCGTACATACCGAGCCGATAATGGAATTCTTTGGTATCCATCGCCGCGTAACTCAATTCTTTGCCGACTTCCGATTCAACGTGTTTGAGCGCGCTTTCCAGCGATTTTTTATTTATCTGATCACCGACAATTAACATATCTATCCTGCTTGCGTCTTCGCGTAAAAAGATGCCGGAAAGCACCACGAGCTTTATCTTGCCTGTCCCGGAAATACGTTTTATAATTCCCTGCTTATTCACCGCGTCCTGATTGAGAAGAAGCACCTTCAGAGCATAGAGATAGACGAAGTCTTTGTTCAGCACCCAACCAATCGTTTTTTTGCGAATCGGTTTTGGAGGATTCTTTCCGGCACGCCTTACATTCTTCTGCGAAAGGTCCTTTGTGAATATCTTCCTTGAGATGAAGCCAATGCTATACAGTAAAGCAAGCTCCGCACGCGCGCCGCTCGCCGACGTCTTACTGCGCAAAGCAACATCTTTACTCTCAAAAGGCGTTCCCGAGTTCAAAAGAAAAAGCCGCATTATCTTCACTAATCCGTTGCTGGAAAATAATTTGCCGAGTGTGTCCATAGGAATATGAATTACAAATCTGTACGAATATACGAATAAATGCTATGCAGTAAAGTATAATGTATTGCGTATTGCGTATCAAGGAAACGGAGAAAGAGACAAAAACAAAACGGCAAAAACCCGCCAATATGGCGGGTTTTTGCCGTTTTGTCCGCCTTTGTGCAAGGCGAGGCCTTGCACAGATTTATTTCAGTGTCACTTTTCCTCCTGCCTCTTCCAGTCTTTTCTTAAGTTCATCTGCCTCCTCTTTCTTCATTCCCTCTTTGAGAATTGAAGGCGCGGCGTCCACTAGATCCTTTGCCTCCTTCAAGCCGAGACCGAGTACTTCTTTCACTACTTTAATCACGGCAATCTTCTGTGCTCCCGCATCGGTGAGCTCTACGTTGAACGAGCTTTTCTCCTCAGCCTCCGCCGCGCCCGGCCCTGCCACCGCGGCAACAGCCGCCGCAGATACGCCAAACTTTTTCTCCAAGAGTTTCACAAGCTCGTGCAATTCAAGCACGGACATTGACTCAACTTGATCCACTAAAGCCTTGAATTTCGCAGGCACTTCCACTTTTTCTTCGGTAACAGCCGGTGAGCTTGTTGCCGTATCAACTGTCTTGTTTTCTTCTGACATAATATGTATAGCTTTTAGCTGTTAGCTTAACGAATAAATAATTATACTTTCTTTTCCCTACTGACATTCACTTGACTCCCTAGTGACACGAGACTAGAGATGTTTTTCCTCTCGCGATGCCTTGGAGCGAAAAATATGTTGATGTGTAACCGTAGCTACACTGAAACGGATTTTTCGGGAAAGGCGAGTGAGCGGGAAAACAGGTCGGTTGAGTGCAAGGGAGTTAAGTGAAGGTCGGTAAACAAAGCTTTGCTTTGTCGGGCGAGCAGATAACTAATTTTCTACTTTAACCGCGATTGCGTTTAATGCGATTACAAGCCCCTGAATTGGAGAATTAATAACATTAACAAACATACCGCGCAAAACCTGCATAGAAGGAATTGACGCTATGACTGTCATCTCCTCCTGATTCTTATACGCCCCATCAAAGATGCCCCCCAAAATAATGACTTGCTCTTTGTGCGTCTTTTGGAATTCATAAATCTCGCGCGCGGGAACGATCTTGTCCGCCCCATACGCGACAGCCACCTCTCCCAAAAGTTCCGGCATCTCGCCTTCCACTTTCATACCGGAAAGCACGCGCCGCATCAATGTCTTCTTCGCCACCGTGTAGCCCACTTTCTCTTGCGTGAGTTTTCGGCGCAACGCTGTCGTGTCGCCAATGGGAAGCCCGTGGAAATTCACGAACACAACCGAACCGACATCTGCGAGAGAATCCTTGAGCTCTTTTACGATTTCTTCTTTTTTCGCTTTTGTAATTGCCATATGAATAGCTTTGAGCTGTTAGCTTGCAGTCTTTAGCTTTATATCGACCGGATTCTAAAAACAAAAAAACGGCATAAGCCGCATAGATTAAACCCGATGAAGGTTTCATTTCCTCGGCAGGACTTCTACCCTTTTATCCGGGCCGCCTGCTGTCTATGGCTTATGAAGACACTATATCAGATGTGAGAAAAAAGTCAAAAAAATGGCCCGGACTTGGAGTCCGGGCCGAATGATCGGCACCATGGCGGGTACTCGATCTTCCGCTCCACAGCTCCTTAGAAAAGCTATGGAACGAAATTAACAATTGAAAGAGACTCTAAGGAACGCCAACACTTCGGCGCACCCCTTTCAATTGCTATATCTGCGCAAGTACGCGCATGCCAGGGCGGATTCCATATTGTCGCTCTTGCATTTGACTCCTTGTGTCCTTGCATGGGACACATAGGGTCGCCGTTGGCTCAGCTTGGAGCCGCCTGAATGAAATGCTGTCGCCACACTCGTGGCACTCACAGCAGTCCCCCGCCGTAATCGCCCGCATCCGAGCGGCGAGTTTTTCGCGGTACGCGCGCGCGCGATTAATCTCGCGCACCGCCTTCGTATACAACTCCTCTTCGGAGGCGGTGTCGTTAGGTTCAGGATGTCGCTCCGCCGGCAAAACACTTACGGCGCTGGCGAGTATACCATCCTGTATCTTGATCTCCCCGCGAATCTTTGCGAGTAGACTTTCTCTTTGTGTGGCAGTGAGCATTTAAGCTCTCCTTTTTTCAAAAAAACACAACCGCGGCCTTCCCCACCGATTACCTGTGGCGAGAAAACCTCCCGGGCAATAAGAACACCCATACGCAATACTACACCATCCCTGTAGCAAAATGCAAGCATCTCCATAGGTCCGCCCTATAGAGCGGTCACAAAAAAATATGGGGGCTCGCGTAGCGAGCCCCCTGTTCTATTCCCTATCCCTCCGTCATGCGTTCATCGCATCGCGTACACGAGCGGTTGTGCCACATTGGCTAGAAGACAAAAAAGCGCGTACTTGCGCTCGTCTTGTCTCCTTATCGCTTTTTTGCGCCGACCGGCAAGGCATTTCTCCGACACGCGGAAAATGTGCAATCGCGTGCCGTCGTTGTAAACGGCCTGGAAAACATCCATTTTTTTGCCATCATCGTTATGGACGGTCTGCACGGCGATGAGGCGAAGTGTTACTCTGTCGCCGTTCACCTTACCAATTCTGTCCGCGCAGAATCGGTGTAGTTCATCACACTCGCTGTACAGTGGGCTTTTCTTTTCCCTCATCCTAGTTAAACGAGCGAGTATCGCTCGTATATCCAAGATTGCCTTCTTCTCTTTGGAGTATTGCGCAAACCCCCAAAAAATAGGAACGGCGATTTGCCCAACTCCACTATGTACCCGTCTATTTTTTATCACTTTACTTCTCCTCTATACTTAGTGGTTATGCCTCTCGCATTCGAGCGGCGGAAAGGTGCTTAAATACCAACAAAAACATCCGTACTTAATTCTACTCTTTTGCCGTCATATTTCTACAAACTTATCCACAATCCAAATTCGGACACCGGATATCTGAACTGGTGGAAACAGATTTTACGGCGCAATGAGCGGGATGGTGGAGGTCGCCGTATTGTTCGTGAATGTGATATTATTCGCGCGCAGGATAGTTTCTCCCGCCGCCACCGATACTCCGAGATTGTTGTTGCTAAATGTAATTGTGTCCAAATAAATCGGCGAATTATCGTAAGTAAGAGCGGTTCTCATAAAACGAAACTCCGTATTTTCAATACGCGAAGTTGAGCCGGGTTTCAGACGCGTGCCCTGCGGTCGCCAGCCAATGTTGCCGACAGTCGCGCCGTTGCCGTGCACATCATTTCCGTCAGAGTCATCACTGGAGGAAGTAAAAAGAACAATTCCTCCGGCACCGCCGATATTCAAATCCCCGAAAACATCCAATGTCTGTTCCTCAAACTTGACCGTCGTTCCAGGCTCAATTGTAAGCGTTGAACTTGCAACAGCGATAACGGTGCCAATATTAAAAACATACGGCAATCCATTCGCTTTCAGTGTCGCGCGTCCGCCCCCCTGCGTTATGTTTCCATATAATATAATGCCGTTCACGGCGTTGCCGGACCCGCTGTTATTGGAAAAATATCCGCCAAGCAATCCATTGTACTCAATTGCGCGATAAGTATTGCCGGTAAAAATGTTTGATTCAAATACGCCGCTAGAATTTTCCATCAGAAGTCCGCTCGTATTATCAGCAAACGTATTTCCGCTTACGACAGGCGCGCCTCCCTTGCCGTACAATCCGATAGAAAGATTGCTCTTGTTGTTGCGCCGAAAAGTATTTCCGCTGATAGTAGAGCTCGCGTTCACGAGATACAGCCCGTATTGTTTTGAGTATTCTATGACGGAATTCGTGATGGACGGGGACGCGCCGTTAATATACAGGTTAGCGCGCTTTTGCGGCTGGCCGTCAAAATACATACCGCCGTATCGTATGACTGTGTTGTCAAACGAAGAGCCAGCGCTTTGCGCTGAAAGTTCCACGCCAAACCACTCGCCCGCTTGCGGACACCGCGCCGTGGAAGAAGCGTTGCCTGGCTCGCAGATGCCGTCGCCGTTTAAGTCGCCCCCATACTCGTCGTCGGTGAGGCTTGTGAACACGACTTTGTCCGCTGATGTACCGCGCGCGATGATATTCCCGTTCGCGGAAAGGCGCCCTTTATCGTAAAACTTCACCACCACGCCGGACTCCAGCGTAAGTGTCGCGCCGGCTTTTACGTTAACCGTAACGTCATTCACCACATATGGGCCGCCATCTTTGGTAAGCGTAAGGTCTGCAGTAATCTCTTGATTTCTATTCAATAAATATGAAACGTAGTTTTTCGCTTTCGGCGTACCGATGATTGGAAGTCCATTTGTGTCAACGCCGTTTCGTATCGCCGGATTATTCGTGCCCCAACTCGCCACATCGGTACCGGGAAAATCCGCGCTGTAACGCTCCATTGAATAGTAGTGGGGAGGTCCGTTGCCTCTCGCGCACCAGTTTACGCACTTGAGGATTTCGTCCGCGGTGGTCGTCGCGTTTCCGTTCGTTCGAGCAAGGATAAGATGTTCGCCGTTGTTGTTGAGCCCCTCGCCGAAACTTGTCCATAAGTCTGCGGTAATGTTCTTGATTGGAGACTCGTTTGCCTCGTTCGTTTCGCCCGTATTTTTGCGCTCAATGAGATAATATCCGCGCGGTGGAATACTGCCGGAGAGCGGTATGTACGGCGAGAGGTCGGTCGCGTATAGAGTGAAGCCCGCGAGGTCAACAGACACATTCGCGCGATTGTAAAGTTCTATCCATTCGTCTGCGAAAGATGCCTGCGTGCCGGACCACGCAACTTCGTTGATGACGACGGGCGCGGACATAACGGTGATTCTCTGCGACGATATCGCGCTCGTATTGCCGGTTGTGTCCACGGCGCTTACGGAAATTGTGCGCGTGGAATTGTCCGTTACCGCGAGTGTCGTGCTTGTGGCCGATGTTTGTTGCGCGCCAGTACCGTCATCAAAAAGAAAATGCGCGAGGTCGCCCGCGGACGAAGACCAAGAGATGTGCAGGGTTGTTGTCGTAAGCAAACATCCGTCGCGGGAGAGCGACGCCGCACATTCGGCGACGGTAAGCGATGCGGAAGGCGCGGCGGAGTCAATAAAAAAAGCCGCGCCAATCGGCGCGGAAACATTTCCCGATGAATCAGTGGCATAAAAATTGACCGTCGTCGTCCCCTGCAAAAATACTGAAAGCGGGAGCACCCATTTCCCTGCCGTATCGGCCGATGTCGTGGAGCTTCCGAAATCAGTCGTGATAATGCTTTCCGCTTCCGCAGTACCGGAAAAAGTGATGCTTGTTGTGTTGAACGTGAGTGAAAAATCCGCCGGCGTCGTGATGATCGGCGAGGCGGGGGGGGGGGGGGGGGGGGGGGGGGGGGGGGGGGGGGCGCCGGGGGGCCCCCCCCCCCGCCCCCCCCCCC
>CAYIHM010000012.1:0-3842 GCA_964363265.1 uncultured Candidatus Saccharibacteria bacterium | reverse complement strand
GTGGTGGCGGCGTTGCATCGCCCGTTGCAACGGGCGATGCAACGCCGCCACCACCGCCGCCCCCGCCAAACCCCGGCGCATACACCGGCGTGTTGTTCGCTGGAATTGTGTTATTGTCGCCGTCTAAACCATTCCCCTCACTCCCCACCCCGAGCACATTTCCACTCTCACTTGTTGTTGGAGAATCAACGGGTGTATTACCGTCAAGGAGATCCGCTGGTTCCAGAGTTTGTGTGGATTGTGCGCTCGCGTTTGTTTCGTTATTCACGCCTTCTTGCGAAATATTATTCGTGTCGGTAGCTGGGGTCGTAATTGCCGCCGCGACAGACGCCGGACCGCCACCGGAAGAATTATCAGAAAAGAACAAGGAAGAAACCGTGCTGGAGAGAAATGCAGCCGTTGTGTTCACAACGCCGACAATCGTTTGTCCAATGGCATACACACCACTTACAATCTTTATCTCAACATTCGCAACAACAAAAGCAATGGACTCTAGCGGGTTGCTCGGGTGATCCAACACCGCGAGCGTGGCGCTATCCACTTTGTCCATAAATGTAAGTTCTGGAGGGGCAACACAGGGCATGTCCTCACGCCGACCGGAATCTGTTCGCAATTTATCAAGAGAAGATGTTATGCCGGAAATTATTTCCGGTGTTTTGTATTTCAGATAGATCTTGGTGAAGTCGTGACCCAAAGGATCGCCATCGCTGTCGTTAAATATGATAGTCGTATTCGTCGGAAGAATCCCCTTGGGAGATATGCCGCCAACGATACCGGCAATCACCTCGTCGGTATCGGATGTTATCCAATCACCACCGCCATTGATATGTCTCGCCGGACTTGCAACGACAAAGATTACAATTGCGCCCGCAGGAAGGCCGCCGGGCTTATCCGCAAGGTTGGAATAAATGGCATTCGCGTAAAAATTGCCTTGCGAATGAGGCACAAGGAGAAGTTTTTGTGTTGTTAGTTTAGCGCTAATATCACTAAGCATTGAAAGAAGATCAGTGTCCCGGATGGCCTCATCGTCAAATAAGCCCTGTTGTACCGATTTCAAAATATCCCCCGCTCCATCAATGTGCGAGGGGTTGAAAAGAAAATCTACAGTCAGTGGTTCACTATGATAAACAGTTGGCAATTTACGCTCAAGTGCATTTTTGTTGTCAGCGGCACCAACTTCGTTAGTGAATATCCCATTTATTGTCTCAACTGTGTATCCTTTTGACGAGCAACCATTTCCGTCCACTTGTGCGAGTGCAAAAGATGGTAATAACAAAATCAACGCAAAAATTACTACGCATATTTTTGGAAAAGACCTCATTTTAGTTTGGTAATGTTGTGTAATCAATATCACATATACTATCTAAAGAGTGGTAGCTTCCCAATTGTTTGAAAAAGTCTGATCTTTCTTTTTCCCGTATATCAGTGTTCAATTGCCTATCTTTGACAAAATTAATGTACTTATCAATCTCTTCTATTTCTGCGTTATCTCGATATGATTCTAGGCTTTTTCTTGGAACAAGGGTGTCCGCAATACATGCATCCGCCCTACTCTGCTCACTTACCACAGCAGTCACGGTTCCTTTATTCACAATCGGTTGCACGACTTCCATCTGCAACGCCAGCGCATATTGCAAAAGAACCGCCCTCGTCTTCGCCGAGTTGGGATACTCTTTAAAAATAGCAAGTTCTACATCGTCGCGAATACCGTTTCCGTTTGCGTCCACCCCCGCGATTGTCTTGTCCGCCTCCTCCCCCGGATCCGGCGGCAAATTCACACCCAGCACATCATCCAGGGTCAGTTTTGTATTGTGGATCTGCTCCACCTGCCGCTGTGTCTTTAATGTATCAACATTATGAGGAAGCCGTACGAGTACGATCAAAACAAACGTTAGAACTATGGCTCCGGCAACCCACAACAATATTTTTATTATTTTTGCCATAATTAAGTACGAAATGGTTGATGAATAAATTGGTTAGGTCTGTCCGCAACAAAAATAGCCGCAATGGCGGCCAACACAAATTTTTTATTCATAATCTTCAATAGCATAAATGATAAGCGCGGTTTCATCCTGATTCACCTCGTAAAGTCCGGCCACAAGCGCTCCGACGACCCCCAAAGAAATAAGCGCGACGAATCCCAGTGTAAATTTCGCAAACGATCTGTTAAAAAACCTTGACATTACTCAAAATTATATCACCCGCCACAACAAATCCCCCCACCAAATGTGGATAACTTATAAAGGTCTGACCTTTATAAATGGATGTTGGTGAATCTACTTACATATAAGCCCCGCACGTTATAAAGGTCTGACCTTTATATTTTCCCTCCGTTCCCTCCGGTGTATACCGAAAGCATTTCTTCAAGGTCATTTACTTCTCGCAAGAAATCCGGAGATTTTCCCATAGAGAGAATGGCACTTTCCGGCCTATCTGCCACCATATAGTCGTAGTAACTTGACCATCTGTACCCATTCATAAATTTCCTAACCGTATCGGGGTCTGAAATTATTCCTTTCTCCTCCCATTTAGGTTCTACAAGCGCAACTTGATTAAGATGAGTATATGAAAATATCCATCGAAAATATGCTTCATTATCCACCAGCTTTGCCTTGAACTTACTCTCAAAAAGCGTTCCTGAGTGGTCATATTTCTTGTTGAAATACATCGCGTGTGCGGTAAAAAGTTTCTGCATGAATTTTGAAATACCACCTATTCCTATTTCCTGAAGAACAATATGGATATGGTTTGGCATAAGCGTGTAAGCCAAAATATCCACCAAACGCTTATCCGGCACCTCTTTCTCAAAAATTAACGAGGTCCGACCTTTATAATTATTGAGGAGATTCCCCATATGAACCGCCTCCGTGCTATTACATACCAGCAAGAGAATCATAAAACGAGCGTAATCCCAATCGTCCTCAAATATCCGTTGCTTGTTAACACCACGGGTGAAACAATGAAATGTTTCCATTGGAGCAAAATAATTTTTCTGTCTTGACATACATACATTATATAAAGGTCTGACCTTTATATCAATAGGTTATTTGATTTAACTGTGGATAACAATCGCTTTATATAAAGGTCTGACCTTTATATCACAGGGAGTTGAGGAGGGACTGGAGTTCGGCGGAGGAGGGGTTGGCTTTAAAGCCTTGCTCCACGAGAGAGCGAGCTTTGGCGACGTCTTTCAAAACATCACGATAAAAGTCGTTAAGCTTGAAGTATAGATATATGTCAGAGGGGGAATTTTGGATTGCCTTCAGAAAATTCTGCTCCGCTTTCATATTGTCGCGAAGATAATAGCCGTATAGGTCGCCGAGGTTCTGGAAGGCAACGCTACCTGACGGACGGATGAGGGTTGCATAGACCCACGCATCACGCGCACCTTCATAATCCCCCGCCGTCTTCCTTTGAATACCGAGGTCAAGCCACTGGTCAAGCTGGTCGGGATTTTTCTTTAATTCCTCGGATAGTGACCTAATATTTTTCTCCACTATCTCCACGGCCTCCGGCGGGAGGTCTTTATTGTTCATTACCATTCTATTCAAGTCGGGAACAGGAATATTGGATGTCTGCACAGATATGTTGGAAATCTCACCTGTGGATAACTCCTTTATTGTATACCCTGGTCCATTGGCGTCATTACTGTTCTGTAAACCGGTAAAATCGCGATAAATGATGTATGCGACGCCCGCCAAAATAAGCGCAGTAATAATGCCAATCACGGCTGTTTTAATGTTTTTGTTCATAGTGGCTATTATAGCAAAAAATACCAAAAACGGTAAGCGCCCGATACAGGCAGTGTGTTTAGTGGCAAATGGCAACAAAATAGAAAAATA
>CAYIHM010000011.1:8246-11990 GCA_964363265.1 uncultured Candidatus Saccharibacteria bacterium | reverse complement strand
TATTAAACGGATCAGGGGGTAGAGTATCAGGGAAGTCTAAAAGTCCGTAAACCCAACACCACTTTTACTTCTGAACCTATTGAGGTTGCACAAACGGCATTTTCTTATACTCCCAGAAAGATTCACAAGAGCGTAATCAGTAAAAGTGATGCTGGGTAAAGTCCACAAGCATTATGTCGCTATTTTCTAAAAAATTGGGGATTGACCTTGGGACGGCCAACACGCTTGTGTATTTGCCGGGCAAGGGAATAGTGTTGTGTGAGCCTTCAGTGGTGGCTGTTTCCGAGCAAGATAATAAGATTCTCGCTGTGGGGTTGGAAGCGAAAGAAATGATAGGCCGCACGCCGGATTCCATTATTGCGTATCGTCCGATGCGTGATGGCGTGATTGCGGATTATCGCGTGACGGAAGCGATGTTGCGCTATTATATGAATAAGGCGCTCGGCAGATGGAATATTTTTAAGCCGGAAGTGATGGTGTCTGTGCCTGCCGGCGTTACTTCAACGGAACGGCGCGCGGTGGTGGAAGCGGCTATCAAAGCAGGCGCGAAAAACGCGTATGTCGTGAAAGAGCCGATATTGGCGGCGATCGGCGCGGGCATTCCCATTTATGAAGCGCGCGGGCATATGGTCGTGGATATCGGCGGAGGGACGACAGACGTGGCGGTAATCTCTTTGGGCGGTATCGTCGCTTCCACTTCGGTGAAGTGCGCTGGTGACCGTATTGACCATGCGATCACGGATTATATTAAAAAAACTTTTAATCTCGCGGTGGGGGAAAAAACGGCGGAAGATATCAAGATAAAAGTGGGTTCGGCGGTTCCGCTTGAAGAAGAACTTACAATGACAATCAAAGGGCGGGATTTTATTTCCGGACTTCCGCGCTCTACCGAGATTACGACTAATGAAATCGTGAAAGCGATAGACAAAGAATTGCGCGAGATAGTGAAAGCGATCAAAGATGTACTGCAGGAAACACCGCCGGAACTGGCGTCCGATATCATTGACCAAGGTATAACGATGACCGGCGGTTCGTCGCAGCTGCGCAATTTGCCGGAACTCGTATTTCGCCGTACAGGCGTCAAGGCTGTACTCGCCAAAGACGCGTTTTATTGCGTGGCGAAAGGCACAGGCATCGCGATGGAGCATTTGGAGACGTATAAGAAAAGCATCATAGCAAAAAAGTAAACTTTTTTGCTATGATGCTTTTGCTTTTCTTTCAATTTTCAAATAATTCCGAATTCCGAATTTTGAATGAAATCTTAATTACATAATTAACTAATTATGACATTCAATCAAAATTTGAAATTAGAAATTGGAAATTCACGAAGCGGTTTACACCACGCGTATCTTCTTGAAGGAATTGCGGAGAGCATATTGAAAGAACTCCACGAATTTTTAGAGGAGGGACTTTCGTTTCACATAAAAGGCAATCCGGATTTTTGGCATGGCGCATTTGACACATTCGGTATTGATGACGGGCGAGCGCTTAAAGAAATGCAGTCGCGTCGCCCAGTCGGCGAGCGAAAGATATTTATCGTGCAGGCGAACTTTTTCACACGTGAGGCACAGAACGCGCTTTTGAAAGTATTTGAAGAGCCGACTCCCAACACGCACTTTTTTATCATCACACAGAACACAGCATCGCTTCTCCCAACCCTTCGTTCGCGTCTTGCCGTCATATCAAACATATCAAGGTCTGACCTTTATAAATATAAAGGTCAGACCTTTATATTTGCGGAGGGGTTTTTGACGGCAACAGGGGCGGCGCGCATAGAGATGCTAAAAAAAATGATTGAGGCAAAGGATAAAAATACCGCAATATCGTTCTTAAATTCTTTGGAAGAGGCGCTCTACAACAATGACGGACGTGCGACGTCCGTCAAAACGCTCTATGGCAACGATGGATTTGACGGACGTCGCACGTCCGTCAAAGGAGTGTTTGTGTTTGAGGAGATATGGAAGGCGCGGTCATATTTGAACGACCGCGCCCCGTCGGTGAAGATGATTTTGGAGCACATCGCGCTTACGGTGCCTTCAAAAATAATCTAGTACTTATCTCAAAATACGGGTATATATTTTGAGACTTACTCTAGGATTAAGCTCAACAATCTGTTAAACTCTCTAATACAAAATACTATATACTATATACACATACGCAATGTATAATTTCACCGAACTGAAAAATGAATTAAAAAAGACGGAAGGATGGCTTATGAGCGAGTATCTTTCTCTCCAGACAGGGCGGGCGACGCCGGCGATTTTGGATCGCGTACAGGTGGAGCAGTATGGCAGTAAACAGTCCATTGCGCATATCGCGTCTATCATCGTGGAGGACGCGCGCACGCTTATGGTATCGCCGTGGGACAAGAGTTTGGCAAAGGATATAGAGCGCGCGATACAGGTCGCGGACCTCGGGCTTTCAGTTTCTGCCGGTGATATCGGTGTGCGCGTCTCGTTTCCAGAACTTACCGGCGAACGGCGTACAGCACTTGTGAAGGTGGTGAAAGCAAAATTGGAAGACGCGCGCGTGGCAGTCCGCAAAGAGCGCGAACGGGTATGGGACGATATTCAAGCAAAAGAGCGCGCGGGAGAAATGTCGGAGGATGAGAAATTCCGCGGCAAAGACGAATTGCAAAAGCTTGTGGACGAAGCAAATAGGAAGCTGGAAGAAGTAGCGATGCGCAAGGAGAAGGACATCACAGCATAAGACGAAAAGTTTTAATATTTGACACCGACACTTGTTCCATCTAAGAAATAGACTTTTTAATAACCACTAGATTTTTTAAGGTATGTCCATCATCATATTTATCGTAATTCTCGTCGTACTTATCA
Source organism: uncultured Candidatus Saccharibacteria bacterium (assembly GCA_964363265.1). Classification (GTDB taxonomy): domain Bacteria; phylum Patescibacteriota; class Minisyncoccia; order Phycocordibacterales; family JBBUEZ01; genus JBBUEZ01. The sequence goes on along the minus strand of CAYIHM010000011.1, from coordinate 9,156 downwards.
TCGCCCATGAATTCGGGCATTTTGTCGTTGCAAAGGCGGTGGGGATGCGCGTGGATGAATTCGGACTCGGATTTCCTCCGCGCGTGGCCGCGTGGAAGCCGAAAAAGAGTGAGACGACATATTCGCTCAATTGGATTTTTTTTGGCGGTTTTGTAAAAATCTTCGGTGAAGACACGCGCGAGGCGGAGGGTGCGAAAGACGCCGAGCGCAGTTTTGGCAAAAAGCCAAAGCTTGCTCAAGCGGTGGTGATGGTAGCTGGTGTCGCGTTTAATATTATTTTTGCGTGGGTACTTATATCCATCGGATTTATGACAGGGTTGCCAACACCAGTCGGGATGGCGCCTACCGGCGCAGTGGTTGAAAATGCGCGATTGGTGCTGACGAGCGTTGGCGAAGGGTCGCCGGCGGCTGACGCCGGACTTATGGCCGGGGATGCGGTGGTCGCGTTTGTAACAGATGAAGCGGCACTGCAAGATGAGATTACGCCCGAGCTTATTTCCTCATTCGTTTCAGAGCATGGCGGAGAGCAAATTGCCGTCCTATACAAACGTGGCGGGGAAAACAATACGGCATTTGTGACACCAGAAGACGGCATTTTGGAAGACCGTCCCGCGATAGGCATTACGATGGACATGATAGGAACACTCAAACTTTCATTTTTTCAGGCATGGTGGGAAGGAGCGAAAACAACTGTTTATTTGACAGGCGCTACGGCGCAAGGTTTCTGGCATTTGATTGTCGGCGCGTTTACCGGAGTAGGTGGTGGACTTTCGGACGTGACGGGACCGGTGGGTATCGTGGGACTTGTCGGCACGGCGGCTGAATTCGGCTTCGTGTATTTGCTAGGTTTTACCGCGTTTATTTCTATCAATCTTGCAATCATCAATCTCATTCCATTCCCCGCGCTTGA
>CAYIHM010000011.1:0-8146 GCA_964363265.1 uncultured Candidatus Saccharibacteria bacterium | reverse complement strand
AAGACCGCGCTTGCGGCCGGCGGGGAAGTTGGCTTGGGTTGGACACAGGAAGAAGCCATCACGCGCATCGCATCGCAATATGTGAGTTCGTACCGCGACCTGCCGTTTTCCGCGTACCAGATACAAACAAAATTCCGAAATGAAGAGCGCGCGAAGTCCGGTATTATGCGCGGGCGAGAATTCTTGATGAAAGACCTCTACTCGTTCCACGCAAATCAAAAAGACCTTGATCGCTTTTACGATAAAGCGATACAGACATACAAAAATATTTTCGCGCGCGTCGGTTTGGGTGAAAAAACATATCTTACCTTCGCGTCCGGTGGCGTGTTCTCAAAATACAGCCAGGAATTTCAGACAGTTTCAGACGCGGGTGAGGACATTATTTATGTAAGCAAAGAAAAAGGCATTGCGGTGAACAAAGAAGTATTAAATGACGAGGTGCTTGCCGACTTGGGGCTCGAGCGGGGAGATTTGGAAGAGGGAAAGTCCGTTGAGCTCGGTAATATTTTCAAATTGGGTACCAGTTTTTCGGAGTCGCTCGGACTTTTCTATGCAGACGAAAAAGGGGAGAAGAATTTCGTCGTGATGGGTTGTTATGGTATTGGGCCTTCGCGGCTTATGGGTACGATCGTTGAAGCGCTTTCCGATGAGAAAGGAATCGTATGGCCCGAGAGTGTCACGCCGTTTTCCATACATCTCGTGTCGCTCAACAAGAACGGTGAAGCAGATGCGTTGTACAGTGAACTCATAAAAGCAGGCGTCTCCGTACTTTATGACGACCGCGACACTTCAGCAGGAGAAAAATTTGCCGATGCGGATTTGATTGGCATTCCTTTGCGCGTGGTCGTGAGCGAAAAATCTCTCGCCGCTGGCGGGGTTGAGGTGAAAAAGCGGACGGAAAAAGAATCAAGCATTGTTCCCGTGAGTGATGTCCTTAAAACGATGTCCCACTGAAACTCGTGTCACTTACATATCCTTCCCAATTGGGAAGGATATGTAAGTGCTGGGACATTTTTTATTTTTCGCGCTCGCAGGCTGTTGTTCATAAATACTAGAAACACATAGAGGTGCAATAAAAACCTTAGGTTACGAAACTCACTTTCATAATTTTCTCCTTACGGCAGATGCCGTGTTTTGGTATAGTGCAAACAAATAACTGAGTAAAAACTACAATGCATCCATAAAAAAGTCAAGTTCTTTACCGCACCCTTATTTTCCCGTATGATGAGTGGACCAAACGCTCTATGGAACTCAATATTTTCAAGAAATTCAAAGACCTATTTTCGAGCGATATCGGCATTGATCTCGGGACATCCAACACGCTTGTGTATCTGCGCGGACACGGCATCATTATCAATGAGCCGTCGGTAGTGGCGGTGAACCAAAAGACTGGGCGCGTGGTGGCTGTGGGGCGCGACGCCAAGGCGATGCTCGGGAGAACGCCCGGGCATATCGTCGCGGTGCGGCCGCTCGTAGACGGCGTGATCTCCGACTTTGAGGTGACGGAAGAAATGCTCGGCTATCTTTTGAACAAGGCGCAAAAAATTTCAAATAAAATGGGGCGTCCGCGCGTGGTGGTGGGTGTGCCGTCCGGCGTGACGAATGTGCAAATCCGCGCTGTGCGCGACGCGACGAAATCCGCCGGTGCGAGTGAAGTGCATATCGTGGAGGAAGCAATGGCGGCCGCGATAGGTATACGATTGCCTGTAATGGAGCCTGTCGGTTCTATGGTAATAGATATAGGCGGGGGGACGACAGATATAGCTGTCATTTCTTTGGGCGGAGTGGTGCATTCAAAGAGTTTGCGTATCGCGGGCGATGCGCTCAACAACGACATCACCTCTTACATTCGCGACGAATTTAAAATTCTCATCGGCGAACGCACTGCGGAAAATGTGAAGATTGCAATCGGTTCGGTGATGGAGGGAGAAGCGCCGAAAGAGTCGGCAATTCGCGGGCGCGACCTAGTAACGGGTTTGCCGCGCGAAGTGATTATTACCGAATCCGATATTCGCGAAGCGATAGGCAATTCCGTTGCCCATCTGGTGGAATCCGTGAAGGAAGTGTTGGAAGCGACACCGCCGGAAATACTCTCCGACATCGTGCACCGCGGGATTATTCTGGTCGGCGGCGGCGCGCTCATTACCGGCTTTGCCGACCTTTTGCGCAAGGAGCTTAAAATTCCAATCCATATCGCCGATGAACCGCTCACGTCGGTTGTGCGCGGTACGGGCATTATTATTGAAAATCTTGAGGAGTTCAGGGAAGTACTTATAGAAAATGAAGATGAGCTACCGCCAAAATCATACTAGCAGAGGCAAGAAATTCGCATTCGCCTTTTTTATCGCGGCGCTTATTGCCGTTTTTTATTTCGCGGGTGATACGCTCGCACGCGGCGCTTCCGGCGCGGTGCACCGGCTTTCCGTGCCTATTTGGCGTGCTGGCAATTATATTGACAGCACTGCTAATATTTTTTCATCCGCCTTGTTCTCAAAACAAGCGCTCTTTGAGGAAAACGAGCGATTGCGCTCGGAAATAGAAACGCTCTCCGTACGTCTTCTTTCCACTGATATGCTCGCCGCGGAAAATAAAGAGTTGAAGGAAATTGTTGGACGGGATGAAAGCAGGGAGGTCGTTTTGGGAACAGTACTTTCACGCCCCCCGAGTTCTCCATATGATACATTTATCATTGACCTTGGTGTAGAAAAAGTACGCGCTGGAGATATGGTTTTGGCGCACGGCATTATTCCCGTGGGGACAATAGCGCACGCGCGCGACAATTCTTCCGTTGTGGAGCTATTCTCGTCTCCGGGCAGGAAAATAGATGTATTGATCGGGACAGAAAATATAGCGACTGTCGCAAAAGGGAAAGGGAATGGCAATTTTGAGATGACATTACCGCGCGACACAGAAGTACGAGAAGGCGATATCGTCGTCGCGCCTTCCATTACCATTGAGATTTTTGCCGTTGTGGGCGATATTGAAAAAGATTCAAACAGTCCGTTTCAGGTCGTACGATTTTCAAGTCCGTTTAATATTAATAACATAAGATGGGTGGAGGTTGTCGTGTCGCATGGTAAAATAGAACAGAATGCGCATGGCACGAGTACCCAAGACAGACAATAACCCTATGTTGTTACGCATTTTTACGGGCATTGTACTTTTTTTGAGCATACTTTTTTTACCGTGGTGGGTTTCCGCGGTCATTGCTATCAGCGCGGTATTTTTTTTCAAATCGTATTATGAGATTATTGCGGCTGGATTTTTGATTGATGCGCTTTACGGCGCGCCGCGCGCGTGGTTTTTTGATTTGAGCGTCATAGGCGGCGTTTTTGCGGTGGTGGCGTTTTTTCTCATACAATGGCTCAAGAGGCGTATTCGCGCGCGCCAATAGGGCAGTACGGATATTCATTATCAATGGCATATTCAGAGAAGAATGGATAAAAAAAGAATGTGGGAATCCTTATTCTAGTGTTTTGCAAAACACTAGAATAAGGATTAATGAGATGTTCAACTGATATCAATGGTAACCAAATATATTGCAACTAAACTATGGCAGTCAACTACCGACTTATTGAACATACTATGTTTCGCATATTCAGAAAACATCAAAAAGTACATGAGATAGACCCGGACGAAATTTTTCTTGACGCGAAGAATTTGCCGGAATTTAATGTGCATCAATTTGAAGGGCGCATTGAACGCCCGATTACAAAGCGAGCCGTTGTCCTTCTCGGAATGGCCGGCATTTTGATATCGCTCATATTTATCGGACGCATTGCCGACCTGCAAATCCTCCAGGGAGATGTGTACAGGGCGCGCGCGGAAAACAACCGCTTGAAACACACGCCAATTTTCGCGCCACGAGGGATAATTTACGACCGCACAGGTACTGAACTCGCGTGGAACGAACAGGGAGAAGGGGATTTTCCAAAACGAACATACCGCGACCTTGCCGGCCTCGCGCATGTTCTCGGTTATGTCGCGTATCCCAAAAAAGATTCCTCGGGGTTTTATTTTCAGGAAGATTTCGTGCCGAAAGACGGCGTGGAGCTTATGTATAATGACACGCTTTCAGGTACCCGCGGACTTAAAATAACTGAGGTTGACGTATTTGGCGAAGTGCAATCGGAAAGCACGATAGAACTGCCAAAAGACGGACAAAATATAACGCTTTCCGTTGATGCGCGCGTGCAAAATGAGCTATACAAAAATATGTCTTCCCTCGCCGGTGAAGTCGGCTTTGCCGGCGGCGCGGCTGTGATTATGGACGTTGAAACAGGCGAAATACTCGCACTCTCAAGTTTTCCGGAATATGACCCGAATGTATTAACCGGCGGAAGCGACAAAAAAACAATCGGCAAGTATCTCGCCGACAAAGGAACGCCATTTTTAAATCGCGCTGTTGGCGGTTTATATGCTCCCGGTTCTACCGTGAAGCCGTTTTTCGGAATCGCCGCACTAAATGAGGGCATTATCACGCCGGAAAAGCAGATACTCTCTACAGGGTCAATTTCAATTCCGAATCCGTATTTCCCCGAATTGCCGACGGTGTTTAAGGATTGGAAAGCTCACGGGTGGGTTGATATCCGTCGCGCGCTCGCTGTTTCCTCCGATGTATATTTTTATGAAATTGGCGGCGGGTATGGCGACCAGCGCGGACTTGGTATTGCGCGATTGGAGGATTATGCAAGAAGATTTTATCTTGGCGCGTTGACCAACGTTGATTTGCCCAGAGAAGTTGGCGGTGTGATTCCAAATCCGGAATGGAAAAAGGAAAATTTCAACGGAGAAAAATGGCTTATCGGCAATACTTATCATACGGCAATCGGGCAATATGGGTTTCAGGTCACCCCAATAGAACTTGCGCGCGCGGTGGCGGTGGTTGCGACAGGCGGAAAAGCCGTGGAACCGCGCGTACTTCTTCGCATAGGAGATGAAAATGCAAAAACGCATATCGTGTCGGAAGATACGACGATAGCGAAAGAAAACTTTCGTATTGTGCGTGAGGGAATGCGTCTTGGCGTGACGGAGGGTATCGCGCAAGCACTCAATGTGCCGTATGTGGAGATAGCCGCAAAGACCGGTACAGCGGAGATTGGTTCCGGAAAGAAACTCGTGCATTCGTGGATATCGGGATTTTTCCCATACGACCGTCCGCGCTATTCTTTTGTTGTAATAATGTCGGATGGACCGCGTAGCAATTTGAAAGGCGCCGTTTTTGTGATGCGCGGACTTTTTGACTGGATGGCGGTGAACGCGAAAGAATATTTAGAGTAGTGCATAGCGGATTGGAAGATAGCCCCGTGACTTATTAGAGTACAAGATGCTGATGCCAGGATGGTGGGGGCGCCTGCGGCGCCCCCACCGAGTGAATTCGTACATTCGTATTGATTCGTAATTTGTATCGACTATTGATTTTTACCCGACAAGATGCTATCATTCTAACTCAATACTTATAACATCAATATTATGGCACCAGGCGTAAAAACATATTTGAGCAAGCAGAAGCATAAAGAACTCACAAGCGAGCTCACGAATCTTAAGACTGCGCGCCGTAAAGAGGTCGCGGAGAAACTTGAATACGCGAAATCGCTCGGAGACCTTTCCGAAAATGCGGAATATCACGAGGCGCGCGAGGACCAGGCAAACGTTGAGAAGCGCATCTTGGAGATTGAAACGACCCTTAAGAACGCGGAGGTCGTTGAAAAGCATCACAGCAACGCGGTAGAAGTCGGCTCTGTTGTCATTGTGCAAAAAGATGGCGACAAAGAAAAGCGCAACTATCAGATAGTAGGGTCAACAGAAGCCAACTCAGCTTCAGGAAAGATATCGCACGTCTCTCCGCTCGGTGAGGCGCTTATGGGAAAGAAAAAAGGCGACACTGCGATTTTCCAAAGCCCGAAAGGCAAGGTACAATATAAGGTGGTGGATATTGAATAAGGATTGAGGGGAATAGAGTGAAGGGGAAAGAAGAATTTTAATTTGTGAATTTCGATTGAAATTTTAATTTTTTAATTCATTCATACCTTCGGTATTCAATTAAAATTCATCATTCAAAATTTATCCATTATACTCGGGATCCCATATAAATGGCCTCACTAGAAGAACTTCGCGCAGAGCGCGTAAAAAAACTCAAAGTATTGAAAGAGAAGGGGATAAATCCGTATCCTATTTTTTCGGCGCGCGAATATGAGATCGCGGAGGTGATAGTGAAATTCAAGACGTTTGAAAAAAAGAAAAAACCTATCACGCTCGCCGGGCGCGTTGTTGCTTTGCGTCCGCAGGGTGCGCTCGTATTTTTGAACTTTACCGACGGAACGGGTATGCTTCAAGCAATGATTAAGAAAGGCGATATGGACGAAGAATCGTTCGCGCTTTTTGTTGATACCGTTGATATAGGGGATTTCATTGAATTTGTTGGTTCCGTATTTGTCACAAAGCGAGAAGAGAAAACCATTCTTGTGAAAAAGTGGCGTATGCTCGCAAAGAGCTTGCGTCCATTGCCCGACAAATGGGCGGGACTCTCGGATGTTGAAGAGCGTTTTCGCAAACGCTATCTGGACACGTTGATGTCTTCGGATGTGAAAGAGCGGTTTATACTTCGCTCACGGATTATCACGGACATTCGCGATTTTCTCAACAAAGAAGAGTATTTGGAAGTTGAAACGGCGATGCTCCAGCAACATGCCGGCGGCGCCACTGCATTGCCGTTTTCTACGCACCACAATGCGCTTGATACGAATTTGTATTTGCGCGTCGCGCCGGAATTATATTTGAAACGGCTTTTGGCAGGCGGATTTCCCAAAGTGTATGAGATTGGCCGGAACTTCAGGAACGAAGGAATAGATGTTACTCACAACCCGGAGTTTACGATGCTTGAATTTTACGAAAGTTATGGAGACGCGCGCACGGCAATGGCGACAGTTGAACGGCTTTTGCGCCACACTGCGAAGAATGTGTTTAAGAAGACAAGCATCACGCATAACGGACACACTATAGATTTTTCAAAAAAGTTTGTTGTGGTTTCATATTTTGATTTACTAAAACAATATGCTCATATTTCCGACCCGATGGGAATGACGCGAGATGAGACGGCGCTTTCCGCAAAACGACTCGGTATTGATGTCGCAAAAAGTGATTCTCGCGAAAAGATTTTTGATAATATTTACAAAAAGACCTGCCGCCCGAAATTGATTAACCCGACATTTATTGTTGATTATCCAGCGCATATGCTTCCGTTGGCGAAACGCGCGGAAAGCGGAAGTGAATTCGTGGACGCTTTTCAGCTTGTGGCTGGCGGGATTGAACTCGCGAAAGGATTTTCGGAATTGAATGACCCCATTGACCAGGCCGAGCGATTTAAGCGACAGGATGAGGACAGAAAGGCGGGAGACGCAGAAGCGCAGACGAGCGACACGGCATTTCTTGAAGCGATGGAACACGGTATGCCGCCAGCCGGCGGCGTAGGCATCGGCATTGAACGACTGGTGATGTTTCTTACCGATACGCGCAATATCCGCGAAGTCATTTTATTTCCGACATTGAGACCGAAGGAATAGGTGCTGGGTATTACGCTAGAAAAGTGGTCAGGTATCCATTTTGAATTTGATTCTTTCCATACCCCGCCCGTTAGGGCGGGGAGCATTGTAGGAAAATTTGAAAACCCTCGGTTTTCAAGATAATCTTGCGCGGAGATCCTATAATACCACGCCGATATGGAGCGGTAGCGGAATAAGGGGATGGATTGCCGCGTGGCAGTTCATTTTTAGGAAATTTCTCGCGAACCTTACTCTCTAATTCGCGCGAATTAGAGAGTAGAAGAGATGGAGACCCACTATGATATGAGAAAAACCATATCTTACTGACATTCACATATTTCTTTGACACAAATGGTGCCTTAACAAGGTTACAAAAAACGTCAATGAGTTAGGTGATGGTTAGTAGTAGACAAGATCTTCATCAGAAGAAGGCGCCGGCATTTTTATAGCCACCCATCGCTTGCCAATACCCTCAGCCCATCCATAATCACTTGCAACTAAAACACCACGGGCATTACTATAACCAAAAACCCCCTTGCATACATTTTGTACTATAGTACAAAATGTATGCAAGGGGGGGGTGCGCGGTATTTTATGTATTTTAA
>CAYIHM010000010.1:172-12030 GCA_964363265.1 uncultured Candidatus Saccharibacteria bacterium | reverse complement strand
TAATTAAACTCCCCCATTGCGCGTTCACGGCCGTCAGTTACGATAGATACGACCGCCTCGCCGGCTTTTTTTGAAACTTTTTTCAGCGCTTCCTGTTCTTTGGGGCTGAACTTTTTCAAAATAAAATCAATGACTGCTTTCTCGCTGTGCGGTTTTTTCAGTTTGCCGGAAGGCGTAGCGGGAGAAATGCCGACGCGGATGCGGATGAATGCGCGCGTTTTGAGCGCGCGGATGATTGATTCCATTCCCTTATGTCCTCCTGACCCGCGGTCAAAAGAAATTTTTATGCTGCCGACGGGAAGATCCAAGTCGTCATAAATAACCGTCAGATTTTCCGCGGCTTTTTTATTCTTTATGAGAGGCGCCAAACTTTTGCCGGAATTGTTCATAAATCCATCCGGCAGTACGAGCATTACTTTTTCTTTGCCGATTTTACCCTCCGACACAAGAGAGCGCGTTTTTTTGTCGGAACGCCACCCGGAAAAATCATTCTTCTTTCTGAAATACTCCAAGACGATACGGCCTGTATTGTGCCGCGTCCCGTCGTATTCTTCCCCCGGATTGCCAAGCCCTGCGATAATGTGCATAGACATAGTTGTGGTTAATGCGCAACGGATAATGATTGGAAAACAGTATAGCAAAAAAATGTGAAATGCTATATGCTATAGGGAAATAACAGCCATATATTATGTATGCCGCGAGAAAACATATTTGACAGTGATGCAGTGGAAAGGGTGGATACTGGTTCGCAATTTGCGCACCCCGTCATTCAGGGCGCTTTGCCGCTTGCCGAAAAACTCATTCAAGAAAACGCGATTGACCCGCATATGTTTGCCGATCTCTATGGCCGGGAAAATGTTGAACGGGATCTGAAAAAAGTCGCCGAGTTTGAGAAAAAATTTTCCAAGGATCCGGCGCATAAAACCGCAAAAGTACTGGAAGCGATAATGCTTGCCGGTGAACTGCACAATTGGTTCGGCAACAATACGGAAGTGATAAAATCTTCCCGCTTTGACGATATCATCGGCGGCACCGATCTTATTTTGGAGCTGGAAGAAATAATGCCGCGCCGTTTTTCGCAATTGAGCATTGCGGTGGATGTTACATTCAGCTCGCTTGCGCAGGAGAAAAAATTTGAGCGCATCAAAGAAGAAATAGACCGCGGAAAACTCGCGACGATAAAATATTTCCATTCCGAAAAAGAGCATTTCCGCGGAGAGCGGTCAAACATTCCTCGCGTGGTCATCGGTATTGAATATAGCCGCGTTATTGAACTGGCGGCACTGTGGCTGAGAAAGGAAAATGTGGCACTGGCGTCCCATCCCGTTCAGCGCGTCATTCTTGAGGAAATTGCTCTGCAGCTTGAGGTGTTCGGAAAATACAGCGAAAAAATAAAAAAGTCTCGTCACCTCACCCCCATTTTTGAGCGCGACCTTGCGATAATTCAAGACATTTTGAAAGAAAAACAAAAAATTCAACTCGGTGATTATGCAAACGACCGTGTTATGAATGGCATACAAACGCGCTTGGCGACATTTTAGAATTTAATTTGTTGCGCGATATGCGGCTTTATACTACTATATACCCACAATGAATGAAGAAACTTCTCTTTCCGGTCCAGGCGGCGAAACGACGAAACCAAACGCTCCAGAGAACACTCCAAAACACGCGATAAGAACATTTGTATGGGAGGTTGTGAAATTTGCCGTGCTCGCCCTCATCATCGTCGTCCCGATTCGTATGTACATCGCAAGTCCGTTCCTTGTATCAGGCGCGTCTATGGAGCCGACATTTGATACGGGACACTACCTCATCGTTGACGAGCTTTCATATCGTTTTGAAAAACCGAAACGAGGCGAGGTTGTCGTATTCAAATATCCGAAAGACCCGTCAAAATTCTTCATCAAACGAATCATAGGCCTGCCTGGTGAGACTGTAAGTATCAACGATGGCGCCGTTGTGATTAAAAATGCCGCGGCTCCAGCGGGATTTATTTTGAGCGAGCCGTATGTGCAATCCCAGAAATATGATACTCTGGAAGTCACGCTCGGTGACACAGAATATTTCGTGATGGGCGACAATCGCGACGCAAGCGCGGATTCGCGCATTTGGGGACCTCTTCCGGAAAATCTTATCACCGGCAGAGCATTGATACGGCTCTTCCCAATCACGCAAGCGGCAGTATTCCCGGGAGAAGCGGAATACTAAATTGAAAGTTGAAAAATCCCAGTACCACAAATCTTTCAGATTTGGCTACGGGGCAGCCAAAATGGAAAATGACAGTTAAAAATGAAAAAATGTTGGGATGGTGAAGGAGCGCAAGCATTTTTGTGGCTTTTGTATTTTGAGATTTTAGATTTTACATTATCATTTTGCATTTTCCTACCTCCACTTAATGTCCCTCGTCTCTTGAAATTTTACTTTTACATTACAATTTTATATTTAAGTTTATGTCCCACTCGCAACCCAGCAAAAAAGTTCCCCTGCAATCCCCAAAAGGGATGCGCGATATTATGGGCGAAGAATATTATCGATTCCAAGGGCTTTTTGAGAAGGCTCAAGAAATCGCCGTGTATTACGGATTCAGGCCGATAGAAACGCCGATTCTTGAACACGAAGAATTATTCGCGCGTGGCGTCGGCGAAGCGACGGACATCGTGGAAAAAGAAATGTATACTCTGAAAACGAAGGGCGGCGATCATCTGGTAATGCGCCCTGAAGGAACGGCTTCCATAATGCGCGCCTACATTGAACACGGAATGCAGTCGCTCCCCCAGCCGGTGATGCTCTATTACGGGGGCCCTTTTTTCCGCCACGAAAATCCGCAACGCGGACGCTATCGGCAATTTTCCCAGTTCGGTTTTGAAATGCTCGGCACGGAAAAAAGTATCGCCGATGCTCTCATCATCCGCACTGTCGTGGATGTGCTTGAAGAAGTAAATTTCAAAAACCTTTCCGTAGATATCAACAGTATCGGCGATAGCGAATGTCGTCCTTCTTACATCCGCGCCCTTGTCGCGTATTACAGAAAAAACGCGGAGGCTCTCTGCGCGCACTGCAAGAATCGCTTGAAAGAAAATCCAATGCGCCTCCTGGACTGCAAAGAAGAAAAATGCCAAATATTGAAAGAGCAAGCGCCTTCATCCGTGGCGCATCTCTGCGCCGGCTGTAAACAACATTTCCGCGAAGTGTTGGAATATCTGGATACGATGGAGATACCTTATACGCTCAACGGTTCGCTGGTACGAGGGTTGGATTATTACACGCGCACTGTATTTGAGGTCATAGAGAACCATACGGCCGAAAAAAAGCCGGGTGAAGCGGAAGAAGCGCCCGCTCTAAAACAAGGTCTCACGGTCGCGGCTGGCGGACGTTACGACAATTTGGCAAAAGCAATCGGCGGGAAAAAACCGGTGCCGGGTGTCGGCGCGGCAATCGGTATGGACCGCATAATCGCGATGGAAAACTTGAAGCATCCGGAACCGCGCATCATCAAAAAACCAAAAGTATATTTCATCCAACTTGGTTTTGAAGCGAAATTAAAAAGTCTTTCCGTAATAGAAATCTTGCGCAAGGCGCGCATTCCTATCGCCCAATCGCTTTCCAAGGATGGGCTTTCTCTCCAGCTTGCCGCCGCGGAAAAAACAGGTATTCCGTATGTACTCATTTTCGGACAAAAAGAAGCGATGGACGGCACTGTCATCGTGCGCAATATGGAGGACAGGTCGCAAGACACGGTCAATATAGGCGAACTTGCGGAGTATATCAAAAATATCAAATAAACAAGATGGCCATTCCGCGCCATTGCAAAATTTTTCACAATATGCTATTTTGTGTGGACTATGACAGAAAACGTGGCTGTTGCAAAAAACCCGAATGAAAATACGACGAGCCTTATCAGAAGGTTTACAAAGCGCGTACAAGGCGCTGGGATATTAAGACGGGTGCGCTCTTTGCGTTATAGCGAGCGCTCTCTCTCAAAATTCACGCACAAAAAACGCGCGTTGAAGCGGATGAAGAAACGAACGGAATTTGAACGCCTCCTGAAACTTGGAAGGGTTGAGGAAAAGCCCGTAAGAACGCGCAAGGGGTAATGAATAAAATATTCATACGCAAAACAGTGAGGGGCAAGCTTCCGGGCTTGCCTTTTGCGCGCATAAAAAGCGCCATACTTGGAGATTTGTATGAACTTTCGCTCGTTTTTGCCGGCGACACGCTTACGCGCCGTCTCAACAGAACTCATCGCGGAAACGACAAGTCTGCCAATGTCCTTTCGTTCCCTCTTGAACAAAATTCAGGTGAAATTTTCTTAAATCTTCAACAGGCGAAAAAAGATGCGCCTCGCTTTGAAAAGCTGTATAATGCTTTTGTGGGATTTCTTTTTATCCACGCGTGCCTTCATCTAAAAGGGATGAGGCACGGCAAACAAATGGAAAACACGGAAAAGAGGTGGTGTAAAAAATTTGGACTTTAAGATTCTTTTGCGCATTTTGCATTATAGTCTTCAAAAAAATGCAAAATGTAAATCTCCAATAAAAAACGGCGGTGTAAAATGTAAAATGTAAAATTGCGGCAGTATAATTTTTTTCATTTTGAAATTGTCATTGTCATTTTGATTTTTGCAGTTTACATTCTAATCTAATTTTTCACATATTCGTCTGTCCGCGGGAAAAACTCGCAGATAAAAATAAAGCTCAATATCACTATGTCTCGGCGAAATTTTTCAACTGGAATAGATATCGGTACCGGAACGATACGCGCCGTGGTTGTGGAACACAACAGCGAAAATCCGCTACCGACTATTATAGGCACAGGCACCGCAGAAGCTCGCGGCGTACGTCATGGCTATATCGTAAATGTGTCGGAGGCGGCGGAAAGTATTCAAAAGGCCGTCGCGCAAGCGGAGAAATCTTCCGGTATAAATGTTAAAAAAGCGTTCGTGGCGATCGGCGGCCTCTCGCTGGAATCCGAAGTGCGGATTGGCTCTGTATTCGTTTCCCGCGCGGACAACGAAGTGACAGACACTGACGTGAAAAAGGCGGTGGACGCGGCGGAAGAAAATATGGCGCAACTCGCCAACAAGCAAATCGTGCATACCGTTCCTTTGGGTTTTAAATTGGACGGAGAGGATGTCCTCGGCAAGCCTGCCGGAATGAAAGGTTCTCGTCTTGAAGCAAGGGTGCTTTTTGTTACTTGCTTACAGCAGCATTTAAGCGATTTCATACGCGCCGTTGAGGAAGCTGGTGTGCAGGTGGAAGATGTTATGGCATCTCCTATCGCGGCGAGTTTTGTCACGCTTGTGCGCAGGCAAAAAACGGCAGGATGCGTGCTTGCCAATATAGGCGCGGAAACATTGTCTATCGCAGTATTTGAAAATAACATTCCAATTTCCCTAAAAGTATTTCCAATCGGCGGTGTTGAAATTACAAACGACATCGCTCTCGGCCTCAAAATACCGCTGGATGAAGCCGAACAAATAAAACAAGGGGCGCGTATTTCCTCATACCCGAAGAAAAAATTGGAAGACATTATTGAGGCGCGCCTTTCTGATATTTTTGACCTCATCAACGCGCATTTAAAAAAGATAGGAAAAGCCGGATTGCTACCGGCCGGCATTGTGATTACGGGCGGTACATCGGCAATCCCGTTTATTGAAGACCTTGCTAAAGTCGCGCTGAAAATTCCGTCAAAAGTCGCTACGCCGGATTTCGCAAAAAACACAAAACAGCAGGTTACCGACGGAAAATGGTCTGTCGCTTACGGTCTTTGTATTATGGGCATTGACCAAAATGAAAGTGAGAGCAGCCGTGGAATCAAAATCGCGCGTACCACCACAACAAGCATCTCCTCGTGGGTCAAACAATTTTTGCCATAAAAAATCTGACGGACGTGCGACGTCCGTCAGACACGTTGCGTATTCCTCAATCGTCACGCATAGCAAGTTACAACTTGCTATGCGTGACGATGGCAAAGCACCATATCAACAGCCATCTCAAAATTAGACAAAAATCAACGGCCGTTGATTTTTGTCTAATAAAACGAGATAAAAAGAAGCCGCGCACTTGCGTGCGCGGCGTACATCTTTTTCCGCCGTGTTCGCTACCGGCGGCGGTGAGTGGAACCGGAGCGCGGAAGAATCTCGGTGGCGTACCAATATTGGTTGGTTACTATATTTTCAACCAATATATCCATACGACCTCCATTATCCCTCACGAGCACATACCCGTCGCGCCCGACGACATCCTTTGTCACTATCGTTTTGCCGCGCGGGACGGACGGATCCAGTACCCCAAGAAAGGCGACGATGTTGGCCCGCGCATAGCGTCTTCCTTGAAGCGTCGCTTCGCTTGGCGGCCTGAGAGAGTCGGGATTTCCCCTCAGCTTGAGGAGGGCGATCATATGCCACCCGGTTGGGACATCCTCATCCGTCACACCGGGATATTCCCGCCCAAAGCGGACAAATGACATACCGAACTCGCGCTTGAGGCCGCTGATACTCGTGCCGTGCCTGCGCGCGCGATCAACGCCCCAAAACAAATAGCAGTACATTGAGCGCGCGCACTCAATGATTTGCGCGCGGGAGTATGGAAGCACTTCGTTTACATTCCCGCGGAATGGCGGATGAAACTTGTTCAGTGTCGCGTTAACGCCGCTGAACCTGCCGTTACGGAACAACCGCTCCGCATCATAGATTGTCGCCGGTCTGTCAACATCGGCATTGTATCCATACGACACCGGCGGCTCGGGGCGCGCATCCATTTGATTTTCGTAGCCGTTAGCTGCGTACCCATTGGCGCCATAAAGCGCCAAAGCGAGCGCGAATATCAATACCGCGGTCACTAACCAGAATACTTCACACCACCGTATTTTACTCATTGTCTTCTCCTTCCGGATATATTCCGGATGTAAACCCGATTTTGGGGGAACTATTTCATTGCTAACAATACCACTTATCCTCCTATGGGTCAATGTTTTCTTTTATCTTTCATTTCTGCTATTATGAGATGCAACTAACGGACTAGGATAATAATTCCCTACCCGCCCGCAAATATGCCCAAAATAAGTCCTGAAATAGAAACATTCGCGCGCATTAAAGTCATCGGTATCGGTGGGTCCGGAAAGAACGCCATCAACCATATGATCCGCTCCGGCGTGAAAGGAGTGGATTTCGTCGCGATGAACACGGACGCGCAAGACCTCCATCACTCGCTCGCGAAGAAAAAAGTTCACATCGGAAAAAATCTTACGCGCGGATTGGGTTCTGGAATGAATCCCGACATCGGCAAACGCGCCGCGGAAGAAACAAAGGAAGAAATCCAGAGTGTCGTACAAGGTGCGGATATGGTGTTCGTCGCATGCGGTATGGGCGGAGGCACGGGTACCGGCGCCGCGCCGGTGATAGCGCGTGTGGCAAAAGAATCCGGCGCGCTCACTGTCGGCGTTGTCACCAAGCCATTTATTTTTGAAGGCACACAACGTATGCGCATCGCCGATGAAGGGCTTCGCGACCTGTCTGCGGAGGTGGACGCTATCATCGTCATTCCCAACGACCGCCTTATGGCGACCGTTGACAAAAATACGTCCGCAAAAGACGCATTCGCTATGTGTGATGATATCTTGCGCCAGGCAGTGGAAGGCATTTCCGACCTTATTACCACGCCCGGCATCATCAATGTGGACTTCGCGGACATCCGCGCGGTGATGGAAAACACGGGCGCGGCGCTTATGGGTATCGGCTATGCCACTGGCGAAAAACGCGCCGAGAACGCGGCTATGGCGGCCATCAATTCTCCGCTCCTTGAGGTATCCATTACCGGAGCAAAGGGTGTGCTCTTCGCTATCGCCGGCAACGACGACCTCACGATGCACGAAATACAAGACGCGGCGCGGGTTATTACCGACTCTATTGACGCTGATGCAAGGGTAATCTTCGGAACAATCAAGGACGAAAAGCTCAAAAAGGGCGAAATCAAGATTACTGTCATCGCTTCCGGATTTTCGGGCCAAACACCGGTGGCAAAAAAATCTCTTTTCCAGTCGGCAGATGCGAAAGAAACACCGCGCGAGCGCGAAAAAACAGCACCGGCATATTCAATACCGGAAACTTCCAAGACATCCTCCGTGGAACCAAAGACAAAAAGCGACGATGACGACGACTGGTCATCCGTTCCCGCGTTCCTCCGCCGGTCACGGTTGAAATAATTTTGTAACTTAAAAAATCCCGTGTCCTCGCGGGATTTTTATTTTTTTGCTTGCTTGTTTACGTTTATCACGTAACTCAAGCTATAGCTTGAGTTACGTGATAAAAACAAATGATAGAAACAAATGCATTTGAGTATATTTTGAGAATACTATTCTTCCCTGCGAAACTCGCGCATGAAGTCGTGGGTTGGCACGCGGTCGCGGGCGAGGGCATCAGCGAGGCCTTGCGCAAGTATGCACGCCTCTGCCAAAACATCGCCTCTTTCTCCTTTTGTAATATCAATAGAAACTGGCGCGTATCCCCTCTTTTCCAAAAAACGCATAACGTGGCGCGTGTCTTTTGTCGCGCGCTCATCATCCGATGGGTCAAAAAAGAATACAGGCGTGATGTGTGTATTTTCACTCGCAAATCCGGCAAGTTCGTTGTGCAAAAATTCCGGAAATACACTCGCGAAAGCGTGGATGTGCGCCGTCTCACTCGTCTCTATTTTTGCATATTCCGCAATAACAGAATTTCTCTCAGACGCAAAAAACATCGGTATTGACCCAGCGGGAACATTACCGGAAAAACGCATCCCGCGCTCATACGCACCGACACGTTCTGCGGCGGCAAACCCTTCGCAGATACTGTCATCTTTTCCAATCACCATAAGCGAAAGTGCGCGGAGCGCCGCGGGAAGCATGCGGCGCGCAGGAGTCGCCTCTTCCCATGGAATCTGAATATGCGGCACCCCTGCCGCGCGCGCGCGGAGAAGCAATTCCCCGCCGCCCGCGATGACCGCGCATTTCATATTCCGCGCGCGTGCTTCGTCAAAAAATAAAAGTGTCTCTCTTGTATTTCCGGAATACGAACTTGCGATATAAAGCGCGTCTTTCGGCGCGTCGGGCGGCAAACCATAGCTTTTCCATATTTGCACGGAAGGCGCGGGAAACATCGCGCGAAAAAATTCCGCGGGCAAACGCGACCCGCCCATACCACCAACCACAAAATACGCGGCATTCGGCAGTTTCTCACCGTTTATGAGCATTATAGGTGCTTCTAATTGTATGGTGAAATTCATAATTTATTACGTTTCCGTTGGGATACTCTTGTATTTTACTTTATGGACTTTCAACTTTATAGACTTTGAGCATTCTTATATCCACCCTCGTCCTCGCATTGCTGAAACAATGCGCTCTATCGCCAAAATGAATGCTCCAGTGCGCATATCCGTATTATACTTTGTTTTCGCCTCCCATACCGCGTCAAATGCCGTGCCAATGATGCTCTCCAAGCGTTTATGCACTTCCTCTCTGCTCCACGCGTCATTTTGAAGATTTTGAAGCCACTCAAAATACGAAACGGTTACTCCTCCGGCATTTGCAAGAATATCCGGAATGACAATTATTCCTTTTTTGAATAATATCTCGTCTGCTTCCGGAGCCGTCGGGCCATTGGCAAGTTCAAGAATTACTTTTGCCTGTATGCGCTCCGCATTCTCCTTCGTTATCTGATTTTCAAGTGCAGCCGGTACTAGTACATCGCAATCAATCTCCAAAAGTTCAGTGTTTGATATCGGCGCATAATTTTCACTGTCGCACACGGAACCCACGCAATACATACCGTCTATGAGGCCCTTCTCTTTTTTGTTCGCCATTACCACGTCTGGGTCAAGGCCTTTCCCATTTTTTGCTTTAATACCTCCTCTTGAATCGGACACCGCAACAATTTTATACCCAGCTTTATGCGCGCATCTTGCAAAATTGTAACCAGCATTTCCAAAACCCTGAATGACAACGGACATATCTCGTGTTTGTTTCCCAAGCTTTTCTCTCACATTTTCAAGCGCGATAAGTCCTCCATCAGCAGTCGCAGTGTCACGGCCGACAATACCGCCCGTCTCCATTGGTTTTCCCGTAAACGATGCGGGGCTCGTATATCCGCGCATACGAGAATATTCGTCCATCATCCAACCCATAATTTGCGGATTCGTGTACACATCCGGCGCGGGAATATCTATTTTCGGTCCTAACTCCAAAAAAAGCGCGCGCGCATATCCGCGTGAGAGTTCTTCTATTTCGCGCGGTGAAAGTTCTTTCGGATTTACTTCTATACCGCCCTTCGCACCGCCATATGGAATCCCCACGACGGCACACTTGAGCGCCATCCAAAACGCGAGTGCGGAAATTTCCGAAAGGTCAACTTGCGGGTGAAAACGAATACCGCCTTTATAGGGGCCGCGCGCGTTGTTATATTGCACGCGATACCCGCGAAAATTTTTTATCTTCCCGTTATCCATCCTCACGGGAATCGCAACTTCGTGTATTCTTTGCGGTCGCTTCAAAAGTTCAAGCGCGTTTTCATCAAGCGCGAGTTTTTCCGCCGCCTTCGCGAGCTGTTTCATTGATTGTGCAAATGTATCCATGGTCGGTGAGTAGTGAGTGGTTGATAATAAGTAGTAAGTAGTAAAAAAATTTCTGTTCCCGTGTTGCTGACCTTTGACCTTATAAACTTTACGGACTTTACGGACTTTATGAACTTTATAGACTTTTGACTTAATGTTTACACCCTCCCTTCTCCAAATGCTCCTTAAAATACTCGTACGCAGATGTCGCGGCAACGGCTCCCATCGCGGATGCGGTGATGTCCTGCTTGAAGTGCCCGAAGTGAGCCACAATGTCACCCGCCGCATACAGTCCCGGCACATTCGTCTGCATCATATTATCGGTTGCGATGTGTCCAATTTTATCAAGTAAAACTCCCGCCTCTTTTGCGAGACCAACATTCGGATCAGCGCCTACTTCAATAAAAAGTCCGTCAATCGGCAGATCAGGGGTTTCTTTGTGATCGCGCGAAAGTGTGATGCCCCCGAATTTCCCATCAGCCGTTTTCTTGATCTCTGTTACTTCGGCATTGTAGAGGATTGTAATCTTTTCCGGCATTTTGAGCAGTCGCCCCACATTCACCGGTTCCGCGCGCATTTTGTCGCCACGAACGATAACATACACTTTGTTCACATACTCCGCTACCAGATGCGCACCTTTCGCCGCTGCGTCCCCGCCACCAACAAGCGCAATGGTTTTTCCGGTGTACACCGGCCCATCGCACGTTACACAAAAATGCACCCCATTGCTCGTCAGTTCATCCTCATTCGGAAGTCCCAAGCGGCGCCTCTTTGATCCCTGGGCAAACACGACATTCGTCGCGTGATATTCTCCCTCGCGAGATTTAACGGCAAAACAGGTTCCTGTGGGAGTAACCGAGAGGACTTCATCGTCAATCACTTTCGCTCCCGCATGTTCCGCGTGCTTTTTCATCTGTGCCATGAGGTCATACCCATCGGCGCTAATGATTCCCGGCCAGTTCTCAATAGAGCCCGCCTTGGCTGTCTCACCGCCGAATTCCGCCCCAATGACGAGCGTTTTCATGTTATAACGCCCCGCATAGACCGCCGCGGAAAGTCCCGCCGCTCCGGTGCCGATAATAATAATGTCGTAATGCGTGTCGGTCATAAAGTGTAAAAAATATACTGTGTATTGTATCAAAATATTACACTAGAACCAAGGGCACGCAAAATATATTTTACATGCTGCAGAATAGAATAGTGAAGTGGGGGCCGGGTTTAAAAGGCCCCCCCCGGGCCACAAAAAATTTTTTAATTGGGGGGGTATTACCC